>CAJUOS010000007.1 GCA_910588075.1 uncultured Erysipelotrichaceae bacterium
TATCTAAATTTACAAGTGGAATGTCTATTGCTTTAAGTAGTGGTTTAAATATTGATGACAGCTTAGATATGGCTATTGCTCTTGTTGAACACAAAGAATTGAAAAAACGTATAGAACATGCTAAAGAATTAATGATTGAAAATGATTTAGCAAATAGTCTTGTTGAAGCTCAAGTTCTCACAGGTATGTATGCAAGATTAATTAAATTAAGTAGTCATACTGGTGATGTTGATATAGTAATGAAACAAATTGCAGACCAATATGATCAAGAAACAAACGAAAGAATTCATCATCTTATTAGTATTATTGAACCTACTCTTGTTGCTATTTTATCAGTATTAGTAGGAATTATACTTCTAAGTGTTATGCTTCCTTTAATGGGAATTATGACAAGTTTATAATATGAAATATATTCGTAAAAATTGGTTTGCTATTCTTTCGTTTTGTGTTCTATTTATTTTTATTTATTTAAGTTTTCAATCTGTTCAAAAAAGTACTGAAAATAATCGTCAAGACAGTTTAGATAAAACTTTAAAACGTGGAATTTTAGAGTGTTATGCTTTAGAAGGACATTATCCAAAAAGCTTAGATTATCTAGTTGAAAATTATCATATTATTTATAATAAAGATGAGTTTGATATTCAATATGAAATTTTTGCTAGTAATATTATGCCAAATGTTACCATTATTAAAAAGAATTAGGAGGGATTTATATGAGAGGTCGAATAGAAGAACAGCATCCTATTGATTTCATATTTGTATTATTACTCTTTCTTGTTTTTTCTATGTGTACTCTCACAGTTGTTTATATTGGTAGTCACATTTATACAACAACAACCCATACTATGGAAATGAATTACAATAATAATACAGCTATGGAATATATTATTGAAAAAGTAAAACAAAACAATATTGAAAACAATATTGAAGTCAAACAAATAGATAATACTGATATTTTATGTATTCATAATCAAGTCAATAATCAATCATATACAACTTATATCTATAATGATCAAGATAGCTTAAAAGAACTTTATATTAATGATGAGCAAAAGTTTTATAAAAAAAATGGTACAGTTCTTATGAAGGTAAATGATATTTCATTTTCTATAAATAATTCATTATTATCTATTCGTATAACTATCAATGATCAATCACAAACATCTTATATTTCTATTTTAGGAGGTGCAGATAATGAAACATAGTAAAACTGGACTTTTCCTAATGGAACTCATTATAGGAATTTTATTCTTTTCATTAGCAAGTGCTATATGTATTGAAATATTTGTGAAAGCTCATTTAATGAATAATGAGAGTGTTCAAAAAAGTCATGCAGTTAAAATTGCATCTAATATTGTAGAAATTTATAAAAATGATGAATTTAATTCTTATTTTAAAAAAGATAAAAAGAAAATATATTTTAATGAAAATGGTGAAGAAGTTTCTTTAAAAGAAGCAACATATACTGCTCTTATTCAAGAAACGAAGCAAAAAATGATTGTTACAATTATATGTCATAATAAAACAATATATACTTTAGAATATCAGCATTATCAACAAAGAAAATTTTGAAAGGATGAGAAAAAATGAAAGAAAGAAAATTAACAGTAAATATTGGTATTATTTCTTTTATGATTATTTTCATTATTTTATGTCTCATTACATTTTCTGTTTTATCTTTAGTTAGTGCTCAATCTAATCTTAATATGACAACACGTACTATTGAACATACTAATGAATATTATCAATTATCTTGTAAGGGTGAAAATTCACTTAAACAGATAGATGATTATCTTTATGAGATATATAAGAATTCATCAAAAGAAAATTATTATCAAAAATTAACTGGTTTAAAAACAATTATTCCTCATATTAAAATTTCTAATCATGATGTCTCTTATACTATTACTGAAAAAAATCAACAATTACATATTCAATTAGAAATTATTTATCCTGGAAAACAATTATATAAAATTAAAGCTTGGAAAATTCAACCTAATCATGAATGGACTCCAGAGCAGAAAATGGAAATATTATAGGAGGTATATATGGATATAATTAATATTTTTCAGCAAGCAAGTGAAATGAATGCAACAGATATATTTATGATTGCTGGTAAACCTATCACTGTTAAAGTTTTTAATAAATTAGTTACAATTGGTGAAGAACGTTTATTACCTGATATGACTTATCAAATGATTAAACAAACTTATGAACTAGGGAAACGTGATTTTAGTATTTTAGAAAAACATGGTGATGATGATTTTTCATTTTCAATTCATGGCTTATCTCGTTTCCGTATCAGTACATATAAACAACGTGGTTCATATGCTGCTGTTATTCGTGTTATTTCTTTTGATTTACCTATTCCAAAAGAAATTGGTATTAGTGATGAAATTATTCATCTTGTAGATATTAAAAAAGGACTTATTCTTGTAACAGGTCCTGCTGGTTCTGGAAAAAGCACAACTCAAGCTTGTATGATTGATCATATCAACAAAACACAATCCAAACATATTATTACACTTGAAGATCCTATTGAATATCTTCATTCACATAATCAAAGTATTGTATCTCAACGTGAAATTTCATTAGATAGTGAATCCTATGTAAGTGCATTACGTGCTGCTTTAAGACAAGCTCCTGATGTTATTTTACTTGGCGAAATGCGTGATTTTGAAACAATCAATATTGCATTAACTGCTGCCGAAACTGGACACAATGTTATTTCAACATTACATACTTTAGGTGCAGCTAGTACCATTGATCGTATTATAGATGTTTTTCCAGCTAATCAACAGCACCAAATTGCCATTCAATTATCTATGACTTTAGAAACAGTTATTTCTCAACAACTTGTTCCTACAATAGATGGAAAACTTATTCCTGCATTTGAAATCATGGTTGTAACTCCTGCTATTAGAAATATGATTAGAGATAATAAAATTCATCAAATAGATGGTGTTATTGCTTCAAATGCTGATTCAAGAATGATAAGTATGGATAATAGTTTATTGCGTTTATATAATGAAAATGTTATTACAAGAGAAACTGCTCTTTTATTCTCAACAAATCCTGAGCTGATGGAAAGAAAACTAAAAATAAAATAGAAAAACTTTCTTAATATTTAAGTTCAAATATTAAAACTGTTTATAAGCAATAGTTATTCATAGATCTATTGCTTTTTTAACAATGATTATATAGAACTGTCTTTTGAGTTCCACTATTATGTTAATAAAAAGGGCATAATTGATAAAAAGAATTGGTAGAAATATATTTAAGATATAGGTACAATGAATTTGGAGGTGAAAATGATGAATTTAGGAAATCATTTATTTCAAGCAAGAAAAAAAACAGGTTTATCACAAGAAATGGTTGCTGAGAAATTAGGAGTTAGCAGACAAACAATATCAAAATGGGAGACAGATGAAACAGTTCCAGATATTTATCAATCTAAAAAATTAGCAAGATTATATCATTTATCTTTAGATGAATTAATAGAATTTGATGTTGATTTAAAAGAAATAGAACATATTATTCAAAACACAAATGAAGAAAAAGAAGCAAAAATAAATTGGACAAGTGCATGGAGTAAAAAGTATCCCGTTTTAGCAACTTATCAACAAGAGGTTCAAATTCAAAGATATGCTCAACAAATAAGAGAAATGTTAAATGAACTTAAAAATATATATGGATATAATCATCTAGACAGTATGTTAGTATTAAAAGATATTTTATATCAAGAATGGAAAAGTAGTAAATCATAAATGAAATAGGAGAATTTTATGGAATATAGAAGATTTGAAAATACAATGAATTGATAAAGATGAAGAAATAGTTGAAAAAGTGAAAGAAATTGCTACAAAAGAGAAGATTTTATTAGCAAGTGTTCAAGCATTAGGTGCTATTAATCATTTAACAACTGGTGTTTTTTTAACGGATAAAAAAGAATATATTGCTAATCATTTTGATGGTTGCTTTGAAATTGTTTCTTTAAATGGTACAATAAATACAATGTCTAATGAAGTTTATTGTCATTTACATATAAGTGTAGGGAATTACAAAGGGGAAGTCTTTGGTGGACATCTGAATAATGCTATTGTCAGTGCTACTTGTGAAATGGTTATTCAAATTATAAATGGCAGAGTTGAAAGAAAACTTGATAAAGATATTGGTTTAAATTTATTTGAATTTTTATAAAAAGGAGACAAATATGTTTGACAAAACAAATTACGAATATCAACCTAATTATGAAGATCTTAATCAATATATTCATAATTCTTTATGGCAAAAGTTTAATCATTATATGTTTGAATCATATCAAGCAAAACCAGTTTTTGAATTTAGTAAATGTAGTTTTGAGTATGGTTGGAATGTAAAGTTTAAAAAAGGAAGTCGAACAATATGTACAACTTATCCAAGAGAAAACTATTTTATTATTCTACTTGTTATTGGTAAGAAACAAAAAGAAAACTTTGAAAATTTATTACCTTCTTTAACTCATGATATACAAGATTTATATAATGAAACACAAGAAGGTAATGGTCAAAAATGGTTAATGATAGAATTAGAAGATGATAACCAAAGATATGAAGATGTTAAGAAAATAATAAAAATAAGAAATCAATAAATTTTCATTTATAGAAAGGATAATCATTATGGATAAGTTAACTACATTAAAAAATATTGGTAAAGAGATGGAAAGAAAATTAAAATCAGTAGGAATTCATTCAAAAGATGATCTTATAAAAATAGGAAGTAAAGAGGTTTTTATTCGTCTCAAAACACAATATCCTCATATTTGTTTAGTTCATTTATACGCTCTTCAAGGTGCTATTGATAACATAGAATTCAACCAACTATCAGAAGAAACAAAAAGAAATTTAAAGGAATTTTTTGATGAATATAAAAAAAGGAATAATTCCTTTTTTATATAGAATGATTATTCTCTTGTATTAAAAAGTTATATTGAATAGCATGTCTCAACTCATCTGTCATAATTGCCATTAATAATGTATAACTATTCCCGCTTGGCATAACACCTAAAATCTTTCTATATTTAGTAACAGCATTTAATTCTCCAAATAATGCTTTTTCAAGATTAGCTTTATAATTCATATTATTCTTTGATTGTCTTAATACATTATCTATTGGTAATGTTTCTCCTGTAAATTCATAATATAATCTTCTTAATATTTGATTATGTTTTCTTTCATCATTTCTTATATTTCGAATAATATCTTTTTCTTTTTTTGTAGGTGCTTGTTGAATCAAGCCATCATAAAACATTTCATCTTCTCTCTCATCACTTACTGACTGTTTTATCAATTCTATGGCTTGATTGAATGTAATTATCTCATCACTATCTGATTGTTCATTATTTCTACAATCTTCTTCAAAAATCCCATAATATTGATTATACATACTATAATAATCTGGATACATTTTTTCCTCCTCACATTATAATATGAAACGATATCAAAATTGTTTAAGTTGATTATCTTATTTAAAGACTAAATATCTTTTTATTGAATAAACATTCTACTTTCAATATGCTGTCTTTCACTTTACATCTTTTTGCTATATAGCATACCATAGTTATTTCCATACTATAGTTTTTTTAATATTTAGCAATAATCAAATAATTCCTTTTTATAAATCAAATAATTTTTTTAAATATTTCTCATTAAGTAAATGTGTTGTTTTAAAATCTCCATTATAAAATACTGCCCAATTGCTAAATACACATGGAACATTTTTCGCTTTATCTAAAGTGTCAACTTGATAAAGATTTAAAGGAATATTATTTTGATGACAATAATTTTCTACTTGTTCAATACAATTTGCAGTATATGGACATTGTATACCATAATAAACAGTTAGTTCTTTTTCTTTTATTTTCATTTTTTTGGCATTTTCATTAAAATGGGGTTTTTGTCCATTAAATGATAAAGCTAATAACTCATAATCACCTTCAATACTATCTACCACTTTAAATTCATATTTTTCAAAAAATTTCTTTTCTGATAAAAATGGTTTTTTCTTTTTTGAAGAAAGAACACATACACCTGCTTTTCCTTTTTCTTTTGCATCATTAATACAATACTGTAATAATGATTTTGCATAACCTTTATTCTTAAAAGATCCAGATACCCATAAACAATAAATATACATATAATTATCTCCATAAATAGGAACCCATGCTGTTTCTAAGGGTGCATATTCAATAAATACTTTTCCTTTTGCATCAAGTTTACGAAAAACATGCCCTTTTTCTATCTGATTTTTAAGCCACTCTTTTTTCATATTAACACCCTTTTGGTGTTTTTTATCAGCAATGGCACAACACAAATGTTCTGTTTCTAAATTTTCAATAGTTAAATTAATAAAATTTTCACTCATTATACTCCCACCTTTTTACTTTATTATAGCAATATAATCTTGACAACGTATGTCATGTTTTATAATGTTCATATATTTTTTGAGCTTCAACTGATAAAATTTTCTTTAAATAACTTGGTTCTATAACTGTAACTTGTGTTCCAAAAGATAACAAGTACCCTACTAACCAATCATCAATAGGCATCTTGGCAGAAACTTCATAACTATTATTATCTACTCGTTTAACATTTTTAGTTTCAAATTCATCATAAATACGATATGCCATTTTTATAGGAAAACGCAAAACAATTGTATCATATTTTATTTGTGGACTTTCTTCTTTTAAAGGATATTCTAATGGTTCAAATGTCTCATTTAATTGATTTATTTCTATAATACGAGTTATCTTAAAAATTCTAAAATCGGATTTTTTTAAACAGTATGATTTCACATACCATTCTTTTGATTTATATATCATCTTGATTGGACATATATTTCTTTGATCAATATTTCCAGAAGTATTGATGTAAGTTATATTGATTATATTTCTATAAATAATAGCATGTTTTAATTTTTGAAATGTTTGATTATCTTGTGATTTATGCCCCCAACGAGAAAAATCAATTTCAAGCCAATTCTCTATTGGAACTTTAAAAAGAGCAGCCAATTTAATCAATGTCTCACTTTCACTATTATTCATCACTGAAACACTTTGCAATGCTGTTAATATATCTTTTTTCTCTTGTTCAGAAAAAAGTGTTTTATTTATAATGAAATCATTTGCAATTTGTATACCACCATTTCTTCCTGTTGTTGCATAAATGGGTATTCCTGCACTACTAATGACATCTATATCTCGATAAATTGTTCTTACAGAAACCTCAAATTTTTCAGCCAAATCTGGTGCAGTTACTTTTCCTTTATCCACTAAATAATATAAAATTCTAAATAATCTACTTTCTTGCAAATCAATCCCTTCTTTCCATATAATTATAACACATAAACCTTGTCAAAAATATGTCAAGGTTATTTACAGATGAACATCAAATAAAAAACACATCTGACTTTTATACCAGATGTGTCTACTATCAAATGTGTTATTTACTTCTTTTTTGAATTGACAATCATAATAAACTTTGTACTACTTTCAACATTATCAGCTACTTTTGTAAATATTTTATAATCATTAGCTAATTTTATCATTTCTTCTGTTTTATGAACATTTTTCTTTATATCATTCTCAACAAAAGAAGTTATTTTTGACAATCCCTTGTCATCAAATTCATTTAATCCATTTAATAATTTCTGTGATCCTCGACTTAATTGTATAGCTGCATCATTTAATAATTTTGAATTTGAAGTCAGTTGATTTGTACCTTGTAATAAAGCTTTAATCCCTGTAACTAAATCATGAGAGCCAGTTAATAATTGAGAAGATCCATCTTTTATTTTTGGCATACTTTTTGATACTTGATCTACTCCCTCTGTATAATCATAAACTCCCTTTTCAAAAGCAAAGATATTATCTAAAGTTGTTTTTGCTCCTTTTAATTGAGGGATAGCTGTATCTATAGTTGCTATTGCTATATTAAGTTGTTCAATTTGTTGTGCATAGAGTTTCTTTTGATCTTCAGGTAAAGAATTTAACTGATTCAGTTGATTTTGATATGTTTCTTTTTGTTGGTTTAAACTTGTTATTTGATTACTTAATTTTTGAATGTAATTATCTTTTGTTATACTTAAAGGAAGTCCTGCTTCTTTTAGTTGTTTATTGACTGTTGTCAAAATTTGTTGACTTAATTGGGAAGCACCTTTTCTAAGTTGATCTGAATTATTTTCAAGTTTATTTAATCCTCCATTTAATTGGCTTAATCCATCATCTAATTGTTCTATCCCTGTATCTATTTTTTTAGCACCTTCTAATAATATTTTTGACTTACTATCTAAAACTTCAACACCTTTATCAAATTGATTATACTTTGATGAAAATTTATTCATATTCTGACTCAAATCTTTTCCACCTGCTTTTAATTTTGAATAAGATGAAGATAATTGATCAATCAATGAATATCCTTTATCCATTTTATCAAAAACTTCCATATCAGATTCAGATAATAATGATGGTGTTGCGACTATCATGATACTATTTAATTCAAAATGAGTTGTTTCATATTTAATAATTGTTTTATTCAAATCTTCTAATTCTTTATTATGAAAATTTTCTGATAAACCAGGTGTAGCTAAAGCAATAATCATATGATGAGAACCATTACTTGATACTTTACCATTAGTTACTTCTACTTTCCTATTTGTATCTGTTGGCAATGTTGTTCCTGTTGTTACTACAAAAGGAACATACATACTTTCACCATTAACATTTCTTTTTTCATGATTTGTATATTGAATTTGAATTTCTACCTTTCCCTTTTTACCTAACATTTCATCAACAGTTGCTTTTTTTCCATTCAGTTTATATGTTATTTTCGTTGTTATTGGTAACTGTTTCTCTGTTTTTCCTTGATAATATATATCATTGCCTTGACTTTCCCAATTTATTTTTTCTCCTTTTTGGGTAAACTTTTCATCTCCATTCATATTCATAACATGAGATAAAGATGTTAAATCTTTCATAATTTGTTCATTGTCATCATTTTTAAGATGTTCTGAAACAACTGTAATTGTTTCTTCTCCATTAGGATTTAATTTTGTATAGACAGTTTCTTCTTTTGTATAAGCCAATGCTGATGTACATGACGCCATCGTCATTGTTCCTATAACGAATAAAGACATTACTATTTTTGATTTGTTCATATTAAATTCTCTCCTTTTCTTGAATTCTTACTTGTTTAAAACCTATTGATGTTTTTAAAATAAAGCTATCAAAAGTTAATAATAGTGTTGGAATAACACAAACGACTATAATCATTGAAATAAGCGTTCCTCTTGATAATAAGGTACAAAGAGAAGCAATCATATTCAACTTAGAAATCATTCCTACTCCAAATGTTGCTGCAAAAAGTGAAAATGCAGATACAACAATTGAACTCATGGATTGATCTATGGCAAAAGCCATTGCGTCTTGTTTTGTTTCTCCATACTTTCTTTGTTCTAAATATTTCGTAGTTAACAAGATAGCATAATCAATAGTTGCTCCTAACTGAATTGTTCCAATAACAATAGATGCAACAAATGGAACAACATCCCCTGTATAATAACCTATTGCCATATTGATAAAAACGGCCAATTCAATAGCTGCAACCAATAAAATAGGTAATGATATTGATTTCAATACAAAAGTCATAATGATAAATATAACAACAATAGACATTGTATTTACACTTTGAAAATCTAAATCAGCTATATGAACAAGATCTTTCATACATGGCCCTTCACCTGCTAATAAGGCATCCTTATCATAACTTTTTACAATTTTATTTACTTCTTCTATTTGATGATTTAATTCTTCACTAGCCACTTCATATAATGAGTTAATAAAAATAATTTTATATTGAGAACTTTCAAATATAGACTTTAATTCATCAGACATCATTTCATCTGGAATTCCTAAACTTGAAAGTTCAGATGGTGATAAAACCAAATCTACTCCTTTTAAAGATTGAATCTTATCAACCATTTCATTCATCTTGTTATTTTTCATATTTTTATCAATTAAAATAACTTCTGGTGATACAATATTAAATTTATCCTTTAATTGAGAATTAGCAATGCAACTCTCTAAATCTTGTGGTAAATCTTTTGTTAAATTATAATATTGTTTAATATGATTATTTCCATAGTATGCTGGATAAACTATCAATATTGCTATAACTAAAATCACTTTATAATATTTTAAAACAAAACCTTTCACACTTTTAAATACTGGTAGCCATACTTTATGGTAAGTTTTTTCAATCCATTTATCACATACCAATAAAAAGGCTGGAAAAACAGTTATGGTTGTTATCACACCTAAAACAACACCTTTAGCCATAACAATCCCTATATCATTACCTAAAGTTAATTGCATTGTACATAATGCCAAGAACCCCGCCACAGTTGTTAATGAACTTCCTGCCACAGAAACAAGTGTATCTCCGACTGCTTCAATCATTGCCAATTCTTTAGTCTCTTTTTCTTCTTTTGCTCTTTTATATTTATGATATAAGAAAATTGAAAAATCTGTTGTAACTCCTAACTGTAAAACAGCAGCTATGGCCTTTGTAATATAAGATATTTCTCCTAAAAAATAATTTGTTCCCATATTATATAAAATAGCTATACCAATATTTCCCAATAAAAGAATAGGAATAATATAGGAATCTAATGACAACATCAAAATCAATAAAACTAATGCAACAGCAACAATAACATATATCATAATTTCACTATCTGCTATAACACTGGTATCTAATGTTGATGCTGACATTCCTCCAATCTTGACATCGATATCAGTTAAATCTCTCATTTCTTTAATAGCTTCAATCGCAATTGTAGAATCACTAAATGTAACAAGCATTAATTGACTTTCATCTTTTTTAAAATTATCTAGTATTTCATCTGGTAACATTTCTATTGGAATTGTTGTTCCAATCAAATCATTTGCTGAGATAACTTTATTGACACCTTCAATATTTTTAAATGTTTCTTCTAATTTCAAAATATCTTTTGGCTGCATATTATCAACACAACATATAGCAAATGAACCCATTTCAAAATCATCTTCAAGAATTTTTTGTCCCCTCATCGTTTCAATATCTTCTGGCAAATAAACAAGAATATCATAATTGACTCTTGTTTCTAAATATCCAAATAGAGAGGGTATCAAAAGAAGTAGTGATAAAATAACAACACCTATCCTATATTTCACTACAAAACTTCCAATTCTTTTCCCAAATTCTTTCATTTCAGCGCCTCCTATACTGACTATTGGTCATTTTTATTTGACAACAGTTATATTAGCACTAAAATGACTAATAGTCAATAATAAATGACTAATAGTCATAAAATATTTCTTTTTTGTTGACTTTTATAATTTATAAAGATAATATAATGGTGTGGAGGTGATTACATGTATAATCATCAAGCTGAAAATAACTTATCTATATCAAAAGTAGAAAGTAATAAGAATAAAAAGTTAAATAAATTATTAGATACAGCTTTTCAATTATTTACAGATAAAGGAATTCATCATACCTCTATTCAAGATATTGTTAACCATGCAGGTGTAGCTAAAGGAACTTTTTATTTGTATTTTAAAGATAAGTATGAAATTCAAGATCATTTATTAGCGAGAACATCATATCGCTTATTTCATACTGCTTTAAAAGCTTCTGAAAAAGAAAATATTGAAAGACTAGATGATAAAATCATCTTTATTATTAATTATATTATTGATTTTTTAGTACATAATCCTCTTGTTATTAACTTTATTCAAAAAAATTTATCACTAGGACTATATAGTGAAAAAATTTCTATACTTATGGATGATAAAGAATTAGGATTAAATGAATTATTTTTATCTGAAGTTAAAAGAAGAAACCTTAATATTCCAAATCCAGAGGTTACTTTATTTATGATTATTGAGTTAGTTGGCTCAACAGTTTTTTCTTCAATTGTCAAAAAAGAACCTCTTCCTATTGATGAATATAAACCGATTCTTTATAAAACAATTAAAATAATGTTAAATGAGAATTAATATAGGTATTATAAAGTCCAATGAGGACTTAACAAAATTGCTTTAAAATAAAAAATGAGTATCTATTTATTATCAATGTGCGATTTTTAAAATATAACTACATATACTAAAGAATGGAGAATTGTCTCCATTTTTCTTTTTAAAGAAGGAATACTAAGTGTATATTTTAATATAAGTAAGTTGTTGGGTTATTTTTCTTTGAAATATAATAATGATTATATGAAAATTTATAATGCGTCACAAAACAAAGAAGAGATTGATAAAAATTTAGATTTGAATTTGATGAAACGAGTTATATATAAATATTAATTTCAATGGATATTCATTATCCTGATTATTTCAAAAAAATTCATAAATCATTATTTGTGATTTTTTTGATATTATCTTTGTATAGTACATTAGATTGTCTTTTTCATTAAACTTTTCTATGTGGGATGTGGATATTATAGTTCATGTCATAATTCCTTCTTGTATCATAGTGATATGTGTTTTATATCCATATTTACCTTTCATAACGAATTCTTGTGTCTTTATTCTTTAAATATTCTAATAGTATTTTATTAGCTTTCATTTTACAATGCACATTTAATTTATTTTTTTGAAATTGTTAAAAATATTTTTTTTATTTCAAAAAATGTTATAATATTAATAGAAAATAGTTTGTGATTGCAACAGTTGTTTTATCTAATAATACTGTAAATGCAACTGATTCAATGGTAATTAACACATATGAATTAACATCAAAACAAAATTTTTTAAACTCTCAGTATCTCTTAACGAAATCAAAAGATGTATATAAAAAATTATCCATTGAAGAATTAAAATGTTATAATTATAACGATACTCAAATTGAAGCTATTAAATCATACGATGGTTCACTTTAAGAGCAACTGCAACTATGACTTTTAGTGTTAAAAAAACACATTAAGCTATAAATCAAGTACAGGAGTCTCTACAATGAAAGCTACAGTAAACTTTACTTGGGGGCAACAGAAGAATATTTTGCTATGGCTTATGAAGCTGATAATAATCATAATTTTAAACAGATTTCTATAGCGAGTTCATCTCTTCAATATAAGGAATATAAATCAACAACTGATATAAAAACTTGGACAAAAACAGCAGCAAAAAAAGAAGGGTAAGGAGTTTTGAGCATATAGTTGGGATTTTCCATTTAAGATAATAGGTGATAAATACTACGCATTTTTAAGTAGTGTCAGTTTCTCAATCACAGGAGAAGTAAGTGAAAAGGTTAAGTATTTTAATGTACGTTATCTGTATAGTCATAAAATTAGAACTATACCTCCAACATTTGGAATTACAATTTCAAAGACTGGAGTAGCTGCTGGGATATCATTAACAACTAACTCATCTTATAGAGGTTATCCTGGTGAGCATGGTGGATTAGTGACTTGTTCTTAGAATATAATTAATTTTGATTGGAGTGAATAATATGAAAAAATTTTTAAAAGTATTAGGTATATTTATACTGACAATAATTATGTTTTTATTAATAGATACTTTATTTCTTTACCTATACCTTTCTTGGAATGTTTTAGAATATAATATGATTTATTCCATTCGTTCTAGTATATATACATTAGCAGGTTTGTTAGGGGTTTGTACATATCTATTATATAGTAAGAAGTGATTATAATTTAAATATTTAAAAGGTGTAATAGAAAAATACTTAAATGAATTTTATAGTTTTTTATCATTGGATTTTAAATATTATTTTGCATTTCAGTAATTCTTTCCTTCAGATTTATATTCTTTTTACATATCATAGTCATTGATTTTTTCTCTAGTAATACTATCAAAAGCTCCATATTTGTTTTTCAAAATTCTATAATTTAAAGATATTTTATTATGAGAATATTTACGTAAGACGCTTATTTTCGTATTATTTAATTGATTAAGGAGCGTTGAATAAGTAAAATAGAGCAGTAAAAGTGGCTTAAATATATAACTCACTCAACAGCTTTTTCTCTTCTTTAGGGATATAAAAGAAATATTCTAGAGTAACTTCTTGTTTTCTAGATTTTATAACATCTTAATATATTCATTTGCATTTTTTTATTTAATAAAAAAAAATAGGATTATATCCTACTTTTCATAATAGTCAATCAATTGATCTAATGCTTCTAAAATTATTATAACATCTTCTTTATTTATATCTTTTGTTATTCTTCGTTCTTCTTTTTTTAAATCTTTTCTTATCTTTGGATATACTTCTTTTGCTTTGTCTCCCAAAAATACTTTATTATCAATAATATTAATAAAATCTTTTTGTAATAATGTATCCTTAATATTCTTTATAAGTATTGCATCTAATTTGCTTTCCTTTTCAATCATTTCACTTGCAATTCCATCCATATAATGAATGATTTTGATTATTTGATATTCATCATAAGTGAGTTCATATTTTTGAAGTATACTATTTAATTTTTGTCTTTTTAAAGCATAAAGAAAATCTATTCTTTTTTCTATTCTATTCATTTTTATCACCTCTTTTATCTTAACTTATAAAAATGAACAAAATGTGAAATTTTTATCATTTTTATAAAACTCTTTACAAATCAAAAAAATAGAAGTAAAATAATATTGCATAGAATAAATCTTCAGGGCAGAGTGCAATTCTCTACTGGCGGTAAACTCCGCGAACCATTTTGGCCGAACTGGTGAAATTCCAGTAGCAACAGTTAAAGTCTGGATGAAAGAAGAAACTTTTGTGATACCTTTATGATAGAAGCAAAAACGTACCTAGAAGAATTATTTTAGGCACGTTTTCTTTGTTTATGGAGGTGAAATATGATGAATTTAAGTACAAAGAAAATAACAACTATAGGAATGCTTTCTGCTATGGCCATCGTTGTGAATTTATTAATTCATTTTCCTATTGTTCCTGCTGTTTCCTTTTTAAACTATGATCCTAAAGATATTGTGATTGTTATTGGTGGATTTATTTATGGACCTGCTGTATGTTTTATAATGAGTGCTATCACATCTGTTATGGAGATTATGTTTCGTGGTGGAACAATTTTAGATGTTTTAATGAATATGATTTCAACCTGTACCTTTGCAGTAACTGCTGCATATTTCTACAAGAGAAATCATACTAAAAAAGGGGCAATTATTGGTTTAAGTATTGGAGTTGTTGCATGTTCTATAAGTATGTTATTATGGAATTATATTGTTGATCCAATATATTTCCAAATGCCTAGAGAAGCAGTTGTCTCTATGCTTCCTGCTATACTCTTATTTAATGTTTTGAAATGTGGAATGAATACAGGAGTGACTCTTTTCCTTTACAAACCAATTGTTAGTATTCTTCGCAGAACAAATCTAATTGAAAAGAGTGAAAGTGAACATTCGGTTTCTCGTGATATACTTTTATTAAGTATCTTTATTATTATATCTATTGTTTGCCTTATTCTAGGTTTTCAAGGAATTATTTAAGGAGGAAAAAAATGGAATTACTTGAAGCAAAAAAAATTATGCAAGATAAGTTAGGAGATTGGAAAATCATGGCTCTAGCAAGCTGTGTTGATAATTATCCAATGGTTCGTAATGTTAGTTGTCTATTTTATAATGATAAAATCTATTTTAAAACAGATAAAAACTTTCGTAAAACACAACAATTATTTCAAAACAATCGTGTAGCTATGTGCTTTAATGGTGTTCAAGTAGAAGGAACTGCTGTTAATAAAGGTCTTGTTATTGATGAAGAAGGTCGTGTTTTTGAAAAGAAATATAAAGAATTTTTATGGCAAAGTTATAATGCCTATTCTCATACTGATACAGAAATATTAATTGAAGTTACTCCTGATTTTGTAGAAATATGGGATGAAGATGAAAACAGAAATGCTTTCCAACTCTTTATTAATTTTAATACAAATGAAGTTGAATTTAAACCTTACGATTAAACTTCCTATATATGACAATAGCTCCACTTTAACAGTGGAGCTATTTCGTATTAAAATGATATATCTCTTGTTGTATCCATTCCATAATCAAAGCGACAATAAACTTTTCTTCCTTTAAATTTAATTCTTTATTTTTTTCTATATGATGCCATTTATACAAACAACCTCGACAACAGGTTGCAGTTGCATGTTGAGCAATAAAAACAGGATGTCCTTTCATTGGTGTTTGCTTTCCATCATTCATAATATATCTAGGTGAAAGTCGTTTTTTAACAAAATCATAAGCATGTTGTTCTATGACTGTTAATCCTTGATTTATGCAATATTCAATATCTTTTTCTTTTAAATGAAAATGACTTCTAAATTTTGAATAAGATAACTGTTTTAATTGATAACAGATTAACTGTTTTGCTTTATCATTCATAATCTTTTCTATTACTTATCATTCTTTATTTCTTTTATGATTGTTGCTGGCACACCTGCAACAAGAACATTATCAGGTATATCTTTTGTAACTACACTGCCTGCTGCAATAACACATCCTGATCCAATTGTAACTCCTGGCATAACAGATACATTTGCTCCAAACCAACAATGGCTTCCTACTGTAATAGGCAAAGCTTTCTCTAATCCTTGATTTCTTTGATAATAGTTAAGTGGATGACTTGCTGTATAAAAGCCACAATACGGACCTACAAATACATAATCTCCTAAGGTAATAGGAGCTCCATCCATAAAATAACAATTCATATTGATAAATACATTCTTTCCTAAAGAAATATTTTTTCCATAATCACATGAAAAAGGAGTCACAATCTCTAATCCCTCAGGTAAAGTCCCTAATAATTTTTGAATAATTTCTTTTTTTTGACAAAAATCACTAGGTTTTATTTGATTTAATTCAAAACATAAATCAAATGCTGTATACCTTTGTTTTATAATTTCAGGATCATGATTAGCATCATACCATTCTCCCATTTTCATTTTTTCTAATTCTGTCATTATCTTTCACCTCATTTTTATAGAAAAAAGAGAATGTTTCCAATCTCTCTATTAAAATATTTTATTATTCAAAAGGATAAATCATACCCCATTGCTTTCTAATCTCTGTTAATGTTGCCATAACATCTCTAATATACTCTAAATTTTCTTGTCCATCATTATTTAATACATAACTTTGCATATCTTCTACTTCATAGTCTAACGCTTTTGAGGTATCCCCTAACTTAATTGTTTCAACATGTCCATCATGGGTATATGTAATTGTTGCTTCATCCCCTCTTGGATAATTATTGACTTCAATGTAACCCAATTCCCCAGCAACAACACCTCGTTTTGGTTGTTTTGCTCTCATTGTTAAAGCCATAACTGCCATTTGCCCTTCAGGATTTCTTAATATAATCCCAGATGTTTCATCAACACCTGTTTCAAAATAATTAGCAGTTGTTAAAACTGTATTAGGTTTACTTTTCATAAAATATCTTGCAAAACTTGTTGCATAAACACCAATATCTAATAATGCTCCCCCTGCTAATTCCTTAGAGAAAAAGCGATTATTAACATCATATTCTTTACAACTTCCAAAATTAACTTGTACCATTTTAATTGGACCAATAATCCCACTATCAACTATTTCTTTTAACTTTTTAAATAAAGGCATATGAAATAATGTAACACCATCACAAATTACTAAGTTCTTCTCTTTTGCAATCGCAACTGCTTCTTCTAATTGTGAATCATTAACTGTAATAGCTTTTTCACAAAAAACATGCTTTCCTGCCTTTAAAGATTGAATTAAAAATTGATAATGTAAATTATGTGGAGTTGCAATATAAACAATATCTACTTTGTCATCATTTATCATTTTTTCAGCACTATCATATGCTTTTTGAACCCCATATTGATTTGCATATTTTTTTGCTAATTCTAAATTCACATCACAAACAGCATAGATTTCACCATTAACCCTATTGAGTGCTTCTGCCATTTCAGTTGCTATCCAACCTGTTCCAATAATACCCCAATTTAATTTTTCCATTTTATTTCTCCTATAAAATAAATTTTTATAGTTTTATCATAACGTAATGAAATAAAAATCTCAAGTTTTAAGACATAAAAACTATTTTATATTTTTTCAATAATAATTAATATTTCAATTGTATTTTGATTAAAAAAGTAGAACTTCTAAAATCGTTCTACTCCATAAACTGTTATATATAATGATATTTATCTTTCTTTTTATATAAGAAATAAATAGTCACTAACATAGCTAATATTTCGGCTATAACTATAGCTAACCAAACACCAGATAGACCTAAAATAAGTGGTAAAACTAAAATAATAATAGCTTGAAAAACAAGAGCTCTTAAAAATGCTAAAATTGCTGAAATGATACCATCTCCTAATGCTGTAAAAAATCCTGATGACCATATATTAAATCCCATTACAATAAATGAAATAGCATAAAGACGAAAACCATGACATGTCATTTCAAACAAATCTCGATCATAACCAACGAAAAAATTAACAAGTGTTGGAGCTGATATTTCAGCAAGTATTGTCATCATAATTCCGACAATTCCAGTTATGAAAATACTCTTTTTAACTAAATTTTTTAATTCATCACTATTTTTAGCTCCATAATGATAAGAAACAATAGGTGCACTCCCAATAGAATAACCAATATATATAGCAGCAAAGATAAATACAACATACATAATGACTCCATAGGCTGCTATTCCATTCTCACCAGCCAATGTCATTAATTGAAAATTGTATAAAATATTAACAATAGCTGATGATATATTTGTCATTAATTCTGATGAACCATTTGTACATACTTTCAATAAAATTTTTCCATGAAATTTTGTTCTTGTTAGTTGAAGTAAGCTATCATTCTTATGATAAAAGTATATAAATGGTACAACTGCACCTACTGCTTGTCCCATAATTGTTGCGTATGCTGCTCCAGCAAGTCCCCATTTGAAAACCACAACAAATAAATAATCTAAAATAATATTTGTTAAACCTGCTACTATTGATAGTTTTAAACTCAATGATGGTTTTTGAGCAGTAACACAAAAACTTTGAAAAGATACTTGTAATATAAATGCCGTTAAACCTGCTGTTATAATTCTTCCATAAAGAGTACAATAATTAATCATTTGCTCACTTGCACCTAATAAATAAGCTATATCTTCCATAAAAATAATTGCAATAATTGAAATGATAATTCCTGTTAAAGCTGTTACATAAATAATCATAGAAAAATATTGACAGGCTTTTTCCTTTTTTCCTTCTCCAAGTGTAATTCCGACAATAGCACTTCCACCTGCTCCCATCATAAATCCAATAGTTGAAATTGCTGTAATAAATGGATACATAAGATTAAGAGAAGCAAATGGTATTTTCCCTACAAAATTTGAAACAAATAAGCCATCAACAATACTATATATAGAAGTTAATATCATCATAATAATAGATGGTATTGTATATTGAAGAAGTTTTTGATAAGTAAAATGATCAGATAGTTGAATAGTCATTTAAACTAACCTTCTCTTGAAAATGAGTTAAATATTTTTTTGTTATACGTACAATTTCTTGTCTTTCCAATTCTGACATTTCTTCAAAAACTTCATTTTCTTTTATAGCAATTGGCAATATCTTTTGATGAACAAATATTTTTCCTTTTTCTGTTAAATAAATTCTTTTCTCTTTTTTTCCTTGTTCTATATAAAGCATTTCTTCTTTCTCTAATTTCCTTATGGCAGAATGAATTGTTTGTTTTGATATCATATTAACCTCACAAATATCCTTTTGTAAACAACCTTCACCTATTTCAAGAAGTGTATAGAATACAAAAAATGCACTATCTGATATTCCTATTTTTAAAGCAATTTCATGAAAAAAATTATCTATTTCATGATATAAAGCTATATACTCTCTAAGTTCTTTCACCTGATGAAACATATCCACTTCTCCTTTAGTACGATTTCATACTAAATAGTTTAACATATTTTCTTTTATTGTCAAATCATGATATGTCTTTTTTAAATTCTAATCATAAAATATATCTTAAAATTAGCTTTTTATTCAGTAATATTTTGATTATATAATTCTACCAATGTGAATATACCATCTTCATATTCAAACTTTAATACACAACAATTATATAATCTTTCTTTTCTTTTAACTTTTGCATATTTTTCCCAAACCCTATAAAACTGTGCACATGCAGCCCCATGTGAAACAGCTAAAACAACATGATGATCTTCTTTATTCATAATTTCTGTTAATGTTTTATTCATTCTTTCTCGTAATTCCATTTCAGAATCACCACCAAATGCCTTAAAGAAATCGCCATATGGTAATTTTGGATTTAAGCACTCATCTTTACCTTCAAACACTCCAAAATTCCATTCTTTTAATCCCTTAACTCGTGTATAAGGCATTTGAAAATGTGTAACAATTTCCAAAGTATCACATGCTCTTTCTGATGTAGAGCTATAAGCATGATCAAATACAATATTATTATCTTTAAAATATTGACTCGCAATTTGTGCTTGTTTAATACCTAGTTCTGTTAATGGTGCATCACACCAGCCTTGAATTTTATGTTGTAAATTAAATAATGTTTGTCCATGTCTCATTAAATATAATGTTTTTTTCATAAATATGTCTCTCCTTGATAATTTGATTTTATAATATCTTTTAATGATATATGTGGATTGCGATATCTTGCATTTGGATTTTTATCTACAACTAAATCAATAGCCTTAAATGGGCAATGATGAACACAAGATAAACAAAAATCACATATACTTTCTTTTCTTTTAGCCTTACCATCTTTAAGAATAATATTACCTATTGGGCACACCTGTTCACAAATTCTACATCCCACACACCTATCACTCATAATAATAGATTCTCCATTATTTAATTCTGGATGTTCATGAAATCTTTGAGAAACAAGTTGATAAAGCTTTTGTCCTTCTTGAGTTGGTTGAGGTATATTAGTAACTTTCTTTTTAATATTTTTTATAATATTTTGGATTTGTTCTTCTATATTTTTATTTATAGCTTTCTGTTCATTCATATCAAATGATGGTAAATAATTATCTACCATTTTAACTGTTTGAATATAATTGACATGAATTCCATTAGCTTTGCAAAAATTTTGGCTCCAAACCCCTGCAATACTGTCTTGATTTCCATATGTCAAAATCATATAAAAATAAGATGTTTCAAAGTTTGCCTTTTCAATGAACCTTCGCACTGTTTTTGGTAGTTCTCCAGCATAAATAGGTGACACAATACCAATTATTTCATTCCTATATCTTAATTCTTTCTTTTTTAATTCTTGTGGAATGCTCAATACTTTTTCATCACATCTTCTAGCTACATATAAACTGTTTCCTGTTGCTGTATAATAAAATATCATTTCTTTCCTCCTTTACACTAAAATTTTATTAAATTCTTATTAAAATGTACAATATGAATATAGAAATTTGCTATAATAAAATAGAATAGTGAAAGGATATTGATATATGATAGAATTTGAACAACTTACTCATCTTATTGCTTTTTATGAATACAAAACATTATCAAATGCTGCAAATAATTTACATATTTCTCAACCTGTTTTAACACGTTCAATGCAAAAATTAGAAGAAACTTTAGGGCTTTCTTTATTTGAACGCTCAAAAAATAGAATTACTTTTAATGAAACTGGATTATTAGCAGTTGATTATGCCAAAAGAATAATTAACGATATAGAAAATATGAAACAGCAATTAAAGGAATTTAATAAGAAACAACATACATTTTCTATTGGTTCATGTGCTCCTGCTCCTAATATATTTCTAAGTCAGAAAGCAGCGCAATTTTATCCTGATAAGACAATTTCTAGTGAAATGAAGGATATAAACATTTTAATAAATGGTTTAAAGGATAAAACATATACAGTTATTATTATGCCATATGACATTGAAGATGAATTAATAGAAAGCATTTCATTTATGGATGAGAAATTATTTTTTTCATTACCTTTTGATCATCGTTTAGCAAATAAAAAATCCATATCTTTAAAAGACATGGATGGTGAGAAAATGTTATTGATGTCTAATATTGGATTTTGGAATCAAATGCATCAAAGAACAATGCCAAATACTAAATTTCTTCTTCAACAAGATAGAGGAACTTTTTATGATCTTATTGAATTATCTTCACTACCTTCATTTACATCTGATTTTTCAATGAAACATGATGGAATACCTCCAAAAAGAGTTATTATACCTATTGAAGATAAAGATGCTCAAGCAACCTTTTATTGTTGGTATTTAAAAGAAAATGAAGAAATGCTTAAATCTTTTCTTTATTATATTATTCAATAAATATAATTACTTGTTTATTAATGTGTCCTTTTTTTATATTCTTACATATGTAGGATAACTTTATGAAGTTTTTTATTAAGCATAATTAATCGCTTTTACATTACTTATTAGTGATAAATTAATTAAAAAATAAAAACCAATCTAAATAATGTGTAGTATTTTCAACAATAAAAAACTTGGAATTTTTATTACTCCAAGTCTTTTTATATTAATCTTTAATATTAATTTTTTCTACATTTCATTTAAAGAAAAACCTATATTTATTCTTATTATTTAAGATATTTCCTCTAATTTAAAATTCATATCATTTCCTTGTTGATTAACTATCAAACGATATTTAGCCATCCTATTATCTAAATTAAATGTAAATTCTATAATATTATCTTCTATTTTTAAAATCTTCGAATCTTCATTTAAACTTACACCAATTTCAGGAGCAATACCTATCCTATAGTATTGATTATTTATAATAGCTCCTACACCATGTCTTTCAATCACTTCTTTGTCTTGATAAAGAAATATCATTGAAACTTCTCCTTTGTTTTCTTGAATATCAATAAATTCTGTTGCTGTACCCATCTTGAATAAAGAATTATATTCTTCTAATTTTTCATTTGTTTTATTTAATTGATTGATTTCCCTATCTTTATTTTGATTTTCTACAAATAAATATCCTGTAGAAATAGACAAGAAAAACAAAACAAAAGTAATTCCTACTTTCTTAATATCACTTTTCATATAGATTACCAAGTTTTATTTACAAAATGCATATCATTCTTTAATGGAACATACAAAGTATTAACAGTAATATAATTTGTTGATATTTCATAGAAATCAGCTGTATTTGCATCAATCAAAACATCTTTCATTTTACCAGAAGTTTTTATTGCTGGTATATATCCAGTAATAGATCCGTTCTTTCCAGCAGGTACATAAAAATTTGTAGAAGATGATTTTCCTTTTGTATAACATCTTGATGCTGTTACCGATGCTGAAATACTTGATTCAACTTTTGCAAATAAAGCATCAGCCTGTGCTTTGACACTTCCACTTATTCCAACTGTCATCTTAACTGTACTCGATGATTGTACTGTATAACCTAGATAACTTTTTGTTGATGACTTTGTGTTATCTAATGATACAGTTCCAATATTTTTATATGTATTTAGACATGATGTTACATTTGGGATATATGTATATTTGTGTATATACATTGGTGCTCTTTGTGGCCCATTATCCACTGCATATGTTGGTATTGCCACTGTTGATAACACTAATAACAATACTATAAAATAGAAAAATTTTTTAGCTTGCATGCGTTTTCCTTCTTTTGTATTTTTTAAACATGTTTTCTTCTTCTCTTATACTACATTGTCATAAAATTTTACTTATTTGTTTTTATAAATTCAACTGTGGCTTTGTTTATAATAAAAATTATCTGATAAACAATATATTATCAATAGTCTGTCATCAATGACAGAGCTATATCAGTTGAATCATATTTTAGTATAGATTTAAACCGCCATATACTACAAGGCTTGTTCAATAATGTAAGAAAGTAAAATAATTTTAATTATTTTCTTCTAATCAATTATTACCTATATCTTATATGATACAACATATAACTTTTGATTTTGATTAATTATAATTAATGAAGCATTTTCTTTATTCTTTGTGTAATATTGGTATTTGTTTGAAAAACAAGGTAAATATTCTTCAGAAATACTTGCCTCTGATGTGTATTCTAAAAATATCATTTCAATTTCAGAATTTTTATTATTATTAAAATCAATTGAAGAATTATGCTTTATAATTTCAAATACTTCATAATATATTCCATCATTATGAAAAGATGGTTCTGGGTATTTTTCAAAAATTGAATTTGCTTGGGATTTCAAATTCAAGTTCCAATTATCTTCCAAATAATCATCGTTGTTGAGATTAAAATAACATATACTACATACACACATGATAGTACAAAACATAATAATCAAAATATTCCTTTTTTTCATACTGTATCCCTTTCTTCTAATTAACAGTAACTGTAATTGATACATTATATGGAACTATCAATCCATTTTTTTGAGCATTAACCATGGCTTCAACAGCCAAACCTTCCAATCCATTATAATCTACAGAAGCAAAATCATAGTAATCGGTCACTTTAACAGTCCTACTTTTAGAACTAGACTTTGTATATTTGAATCGATGGAGTGCATATTTGGCATCTCCTTCGGAAACAGTAGAAGAACTACTGAATATAGATGAACCTTTAGTTGAGGTTCCATTCGCTATTTTTTGATAGCAGATGTAGATTTTATAACACTTCCATAGGAAGGCTTATATGTCGAACTTTTATCTGAATTTAACGTTGCTTGTAAAAGCAGTTCACGAGATAAGTAATATTTTTTGTTTGAAAAATATGCAACTACCATTGTAACAGCAAGATTAGGTGAATTAGCATAAGTGCTATTATTTGAAATTATCAAATAATCATTTAATAATTTTTCGGTAGCAAATTTTAAATTTTGAAGTTTTGTAATTTCTGATTGATTTGTTTCATAAAGTATTTCATTCTCATACTCAGATATTGTATTCCTTAACTCAAACTCAACATCAATATTTTCTATAACTAATTGAGTTGATAATTTTGAAGTCAATTCATCTTGATTATAATTATTAGCATAAGATGTTGTTATAATACTAGGTATAATAAGCGAACTTATTAGTAATATTTTAAATAATTTCATAAAAAACTCCTCCCATATTTTTTTATAACAAATAATTAATTTTTATTTTGTAAAGCCAATGTTATGTAATTGTTTTCTTTTCAGCTGTATTTTATCACAAGACTCAATATAAAACAATTGATTTTATTATATTTTTCGATATATTGATATATTATATTTTTTATTATAAAACACTATTATGAAAGTGGTGATATCATGAGTAAAAAATCAAATTTATTATTTACTTTAGATTTACTTATCTTATCCATATTAAAAGAAAAAGATTGTTATGGTTATGAACTTATTAAAATAATCAGTCAAGAAACTCAAGAACTCATTATTCCTAAAATGGGTACATTATATCCAGTACTTTATAATTTATTAGAAAACAATTATATTTCTAGTTATGAAATATACATTAAAACTAAACCAAGAATTTACTATCATATAGAAGAAAAAGGATATAAGTATCTTGATTTATTAATTCAAGATTTTGATAATATGATTAATACTTTAACTCATCTCATTCACAAGGAGAATAAAAATGAACAAGACTAATAAACAATTTTATAAAGATGTATACAATTTATTTCCAATACACAAACAAAAAGAAAGAAATTACCTTAATAAATTAAAAAACCAAATTGATGAGTGTGAAATAGATTCATATGAACAATTAGAAAAACTCTTTGGAACACCTATTGATATTGTGAAAGCTTATTATGATACAGTTGATAGCCAGTACTTAATTAAAGCTATGCAAATGAAGAAGATCATTAGATCCACTTGTGTCACTCTTATCACTTTTGCCTTATTTATTTCACTATGGATTATTCACATATACAATCAAGCCTATGAGGATTTTCAAACGGCTGTACCTGACAATTATTATGAAGTGATAGAGGAGGTTGATTAAAATGAAAAAATTATTATTATCACTATCATTATGTCTTACATTTATATTTTGTGACATTTCTCATGTTCAAGCTGAAGAATTATATTATAAAGAAGTTATTGAAGTAATAGATGAATCATCTTCTCGTGCAACATCAACTAAAACTGCAAAGAAAACAGGTTATTATGCTAATGGTTCTACTGTTTTGTGGTCTGTTACAGTAACTGGTACATTTACTTATAATGGAAGTACATCAAAATGTACAAGTTCATCAGTAAGTGCGAGCAGTAATGATTCAAGATGGAGAATAATTTCTAAGTCTAGCTCTAAGTCTGGTAGTACTGCCAAAGCAACTGCTACTGCAAAATGCTATTTAAATAATCTAGTCATTGATACTAAAACAAAAACAGTAACACTTACATGTAGTGCAAGTGGAAAATTATCTTAAATTTAATAATTATGTTAAAAGCCAATCTAAGAATTTACTTAAATTGGCTTTCCTAAATTAAAATTTAAAGTGTGCCACAATGTAGTGAACCCTCAAAGTGGGACTGAAATTTAATATTTATTGTAAGGCTTGATTCCTAACCTATAAAGGAGTTAAGCCTTTTAGTTTTATATTCAACCCTCTTTGTCTCTATTTTTCATTTTTATTTATCTTTTTAATTTAAACCAATTGCATGATTGCATCAATATTTTTATTACATTTATTCTTTTCTAAATGAATATTAATTGATCTTAAATTTTGTTTATCTATAGGTGTTTTCGTTTGTATAATATAATAGCTATATATTTTATTATTTTTAACTTCAACTCGTTCCTTAAAAATCTTTTCAGTTAAATCAATATCCTCTTCTAACTCTTTATATCTTTTTCCACTATTTTCTATCCCAGGTATATTGATTTCAACCTTATCTCTATCTATATTTTTTCCATCAACAACTTCTAAAGAGACAATATATAAATAAAATTTAGAACTTTTATCTTTATTTGCTATTTCATTATCTCTATATTCATATTCATATAAATAAACATCATTGAAATTTGATTCAAAGTTATCTTTAGAGTCTTTAGTTTTATTATCAGAAAGCAAATATAATAACGTTAAAAACATAACTATAACTAATATAAACAAACTTAAGTTTTTCAATATCTTATTCACTTATATCACCCCACTATTTATAATAAACTTCTATATAACTTTCATTCTTATTTGGAACAGTTACAACTCCAGAATAATTATTTGATAAAGTATAATAACCTAATGATGTATCATAATATTTACTTGTTATTGTCACAGTAACATCAAATTCTTTCATTTGTACTTTATGTCGCAATTTAGAATTTCTACTAGAATCTGCTGGAATCGTTCTTCCTATGCTAGATGATGTACTTACAGACATCCCATATGTTATTCCCATTTTAGCAGACAATTCCTTTTGTGCTGAAGCAGTTAAACCACAAGAAATTGTACAACTTGTACTAACAGTCACATTTTTTTAACAGTATACTGACTAGTCTTTGCCCAATCATCTACTAAGTCAGTATACTTCCAATATGTTCGTTTTAGTTTACAACTTTTCACTGTCTGACTCGAAGATACTAATCCACCAGAGCGTGGGCTTATTGCTTTTGCATCAACATGTACAACATTTATACATACCATTAATAAAGATAAAACTATAACAATTGCTCTTTTTAATACTCTCATTAATTAATTCCCTCCTTATTCTTTATAAAAACTAATTACTACACCCATTTACTATGATATCCTTTTTACAAATCAATAATAATTCTTATCTGTACATCTGCTTTTACACATATGATATGAAATAGTACAAGTTATCATAAATACTAAAACTATTATAAAACTTCTTTTTTTAATATTTCTTGCACACTAAATTACCTGTATAATCAGGGCACTTACTATGAAAATAATTATAAGTCACTTTTGCAGAACTGCCTTTTACAGTTGTTTGCTCATATCAATTTTTAGAAATCCCACTATAAACACTATAATAGAATTTTTCTTCTCTGATATATGATAAGCAATCTGAAGCTCCATATTGATAAAAATTAATATGGACTAGTAGGGGTTAATTTTGAACCAACCGATACTGCTAAATACAACTGTCCCTAAAATACAAATAAAAATATCAAAAAACAAAATTTAAAAATCCTCCTTTCACATAATTTTTATAACAAACAATTAATTTGTATTTATCAAAGCAAATGTGTAAGCGTTTTCTTTTTCAATTGTATTTTATCACATACCACATTATAAAACAATATAGTTTTACTATATTTTTCGATATATTGATATATTATATTTTTTATTATAAAACACTATTATGAAAGTGGTGATATCATGAGTAAAAAATCAAATTTATTATTTACTTTAGATTTACTTATCTTATCCATATTAAAAGAAAAAGATTGTTATGGTTATGAACAATTAGTCAAAAAACTCAAGAACTCATTATTCCTAAAATGGGTATATTATATCCTGTACTTTATTAGCTATTAGAAAATAATTATATTTCTAGTTATGAAATATACATTAAAACTAAACTAAGAATTTACTATCATATAAAAAAAGATATAAGTATCTTGATTTATTAATTCAATATTTTGATAATATAATTAATACTTTAACTCATCTCATTCACAAGAAGAATAATAATGAACAATACTAGCAAATAATTTTACAAAGATGTATACAATCTATTTCCAATGCAGAAAAAAATTATCTCAGCAAATTAAAAAACAAATTTAAAAATGTGAATCAAACTCATATAAAGAATTAGAAATATTTTTTGGAACACCTATTGATATTGTTAAAGCTTATTATGATACTATTGATAGTTAACTCTTAATTTAAGCTATACAAATGAAAAAGATCATTAGATACACATGCATCACTCTCAGTACCTTTGCCTTACGTATCTCACTATGGATTATTCATATATATAATCAAGCAAATAACGATTTTCAAACTGCTGTACTTGATAATTATTATGAAATGGTAGAGGAGATTGATTAGAATGAAAAAATTATTATTACTATCATTACGTTTTACATTTGTATTTTACGATATTTCCCATGTTCAAGCTGAAGAATTCTATTACAAAGAAGTTATCAAACATCTACGCATACAACATCTACTAAAACTGCAAAAAACAAGGTTACTTTGTCAATGGCTTTACCATTTCAGATTCTGTCACAGTAACTGGTACATTCACTTATAGCTCATAGACTTGGTCATACTATAAAAACTTTAAGAGAAACATATACACATATTTATGAGCAACATCGAACGCTACTTATTGAATACATAGAAAAGTTATAGTTCTGTCGTCCATTTGTCGTCCACAGAGTAAAACAAATGATTTAAGATAGAACGTAAAAAAGGCATATCCCTAGGTATGATGACGTATCAAAAAGCTCGTCATATACACCGCCGAGGCTATGCCTTTAATTATTAACTATTTGGTACATAAAATCAAAATTATATTGATTTTATCACTATTTATTACGTTGTTTCATCTGAGGTGCGAGTAATTAAACAAATGCAAATTTAAATTATCTTGATTTTATCGATACTTTTTTGTCCATCATATACTTATTTTTATATTTCACGATATTTTCACGGAAAACTCATGAAATTTATATGAGGTTGTATATCTACTATAAATACATTATATAAACTCGTAATAAATTTTATCATTCCTTAGTAGAATAAGTATTAGTTCTTTTTACTTTTTGAATATTATTAATGATTTTTGGAAGAGCATTATCTTCAATTGTTTTAACATTTACTCTTTTTCTATCATCTTTTGGTAATTGAATAAGCGAAATTGGATTCTCTTTTATGTACCCTACTCTCAAGGCACACTAAATGTAGCAACAAGTTTTTTTAACATTATTTAACGTTGATATATTTTGCTTTTTACTGATTTCATTGAAATAGTGCTGTAGATCAATATACTTTAATGTATCAATCTTTAACTCTCTTATACTTTTAACTATGTACATCCAATATGTTGCATTATAGTAATTCATTGTTACACTAGCATACTTATTTTTTTCCTCAAAATCCTAAATACATCATTAAAGTTTTTTAAACAATCATTAGCCCCTAATCTATCCAATTCAATGTTATCAATAAAATCCTTTTCATACTTTCTGGCTTTCTTCATTTTTATGAAACCACTTTTTATATAACATTCACTCATTCCTAGATGATTCTTATATCTAATAACCACCTGATAGACAGTTTCGTATTTATTACTTTTGACTTTTGAAATCGACATTCCTACTCACCTCCATCACTTCCTTCTGGACTTTATTTTCTCCTTACTTTGCTTTGTTTTAATTCTATCGCTAACATTTAATCCTGTATATTCAGTAAAAAAATTCATAATATCACAAGTGAAAATATATAATTTCTATCTGTTTTTATTATAGGTATTATTCCAAGTTCTCTTAGGGCAGTTACATGATTTTCTGAACAATTAATAATGTTTGTGTGTTCTTCTTGTGTAACCATTCTTAGATTTTCTATATAACACCTTCCATTACTCTATAATCAATATAATTTTGCCTAAATTTTTTGGTTATATCATATTTATAATTGCTATTTTTATTGACATATTTTCTTATATACTTGTTTAAAAACACATACCTCAACATATCTCCTATCATAGTAAAAAATGATTTTTAATACAAAATAATTTATTATCTATTTTAGACATTTAAGCAATATAAGAAACAACTATTTGTTATTTATATATTTAATTTAATGTAACACGTGAAAGTTTTAAAATACGAAAAAAAGAACAGCTTTTACTATTCCCTAATTCAACACTGACATAAAACCTAAAATAACTATATTTCAATTTATATTCAAATAAGACTTCATTATTTTTCTTACATTTAGATATTGTTCTACTATTGCTAAATTAGTTAATCTCTTACCAACATAATCATCAGCAAATTCGAAATGAAAAGACGATTCTAGATCACCTGGGAATATCAACACACTATATGCTCTTTTCTTATCTGAATTATGATACCTTAATAACTCATTATAACTCAATTGTTTGTAATTAAGTTCTTTAATATTTACATAATACTTTGAATCAAATATATATTTTTGATGTTCATCTTCACCATAATGATCTACAGAAATAATATAATGATTACTCGACTTATCTATTGCAAAACTTTTTTTCCCAAAATCAACAGTCGATTTAATTGAAGAATCATCAAATACTATACAATTTCTAGAAGAATCAAAACTCACAAATGATTTATTCAAATAATCATTAACCATCTCTTCCCATATCAAATTGAAATAATTTATCTTTACATGTATATCTCCGCCACTTGAAATATTATTATACTCTTTAAAAAAATTAATTAGTGAATCTACTAAGGTAATGTTAACATCTTTAAAAAGTTTTGATTTAATATTTAACAACTCTTTTATTACAAAATCTAAATTATTTATAAAATCAAAATTAAATTTCCCATAATTAGTTTTTGGTAAAGTAAAAAAGAATGGAAACATTTTTAATGTATTATCAATTACAAAAGCCATACATTCACTTAAAAATACAGACTGATAATTTTTTCGTTTGACATATAATGGTGAAAATATAATATTTCCATCATTTATAATTATCTGAGACTTATTTATGGTATCTTTCCAGGAAACTTTACCGTTATATCCTGGTCTAGATTTTATCATTATCTCTTTATACAACCCAAACCTTTTATAATAATCATATACCTTATAGAATGTTTCAAAAGGATAATTAGCTTCATATGTTGGTAATTTACCTATATATTTTTCTGCTTTACTATTATGATTTTTTTTATTTATATATTTCTGTATTGTGTCAAAAAGAAGTTTAAAACTATTTTCGTCTAAAATTCTTTTATCATTTAATTTGTTAATTTCTTGAGGTTGATAAAAGTGTTTTGGAAAAACAACTAACATAGAATCATTATTTATTACAAACCCTACAAAATCATAAACAGTGATATTTTCCCTTTTTAAATATCTAATATCTCCTTTAGTGAATTGAAAAATCTCAAGTACATCTGTAGCTACCTTATCTCCATCTTGCCCATAATAAAATTTCATCATATTATTTACTAAATATCTCCATAATTATAATAAATTCTTTTCCCACAATTCAATGCATTCAAAAAATTCATCACTAAAAATTTGTTCATTATTTTCAAACATATCATAAAGGTCTGAGAAACTATATGCTTTATTAGTAAACAATCTAAAATTCTTTTTGTATGATATTTTATGCACATCGTTCCATAGAAAATGAAGAAGTTTATTTTGAATTTTCAATTTAACTTCATCTTGTGTAGTAACATCATCAAATTCAATAAAAAATTGTCCAAGTTGCTTATCTTCTCCAAGATCTAAATACTTTTCACTAGAGATTACTATATTCAACGTACCATAAAGATTAATCCAAGAAACAATTTTTGTTCCAGTTTTACAATTTAATTCTATATTCACATTATTCATATATTCCTTTATACTTACTGGCGACTTTTTGGGTTTTGTACTTATATACTCCCATTCAAATCTCCTCTTAAATGCTGTATCCATTACATATACATTTTGATCACTAGTATTTACAGTACCTACAATAGAGAAATTAGCTGGTAATTTAATATGATTATTAGGTAATGCAATAATATCTTTAGCTATTACTTCATTACTAACAAAATACCTACTATAACCTTTATTTATCCCAGATTTTTCTCTATCAAGTAATTGGAAAATATCTCCAAAAATTGCTGCACAGTCTCCTCTTGACATTTCTTCAATTATTAAAAACACTTCTTTTGAAGTATCTTCATATGCCTTTTCAAGTGCTCTAGTGAAAATACCTTTTGAAAATTTATAAGTGACTGTACTTGTTCCACCTGGCACTTTTGTAACAGTAGGAAGTAATTGTCCCACAAAATCACTGTAACTGTATTCTGGGTGAAATGTTGTTCTATAAATTCTATCATCTGGTATACTATCATCATTCAATTTCTTATCTATCTTAAAACTCTTTCCAGTTCCTGGAGCACCATAATAAATTTTCTGCATCTTTTTTATCCCCCTAATAATTTTAATATGTGTATTTTCATCATTTTCAAAGAATCTATGTCATTTGTTATTGTATTTAGATCGCTAATATCGATTGTGTAACCTTCTTTTAAACCAATATAAATAGATGGGACTACCTTTAAAATAAACCTATAAATTTCTGCTGTTGGATTTTTTGATTTATTTAATTTATTAGCTAAAACTTTAAGTGTTTTAGAATAGGGATCTAAAACAAAATAATCATTGCTATGAGTCCCATTATCAGTTATTAAATCATCTATCATTTCTATATTGTTGCTAAGATCACAGAAATCATCTGTAATTATATCTTCATATTCATTTCCAAATAAATCCAAATAATTAAATCCCATCAATTTTGAAAAAATAATATTTATCTTCACTGAACGCTGATTCATTCTACTCAATTCATTTAAGTTAACTATGTATATTGGTCTATTATTAAGATGCAAGTCTTTTGTGCTATCATATACTCCTGAAAAAATGCCCATTAAACCAGGAATAACTTGCCTTGATAAAATATCATTTGCAGAATCCAAAGAAGGCGGAATATAGAAAAATAATCCATCAATTACTCCATTATCTGCTTCTAAATAGCCAGCATACACTGATTCTTTCCCAAGATTAGAAATTTTTGATCTAATAACATTTTTTCCCTCAAATCTGACATCTGTAATATTTAATTTATAAAATGTGTTATTCATGTCGTCAATAATTTTTAAAAGCATATCATTTATTGTTTTGACTCCTATAGAAGTCCAACGGGACAACACCGATGCATTACTCGCAACTGAATATAATTTATCATTCAAATCACAAGGCAAAACTAAAGTATGTTTCATTTTATTCTCCTTTAAAAATTTTTTATTATCACTTCTTTTTTTGTATATCGTAATCCACTAGTTCCAATATTTACAATTGTGAATTGATGTTCTTGCACCCACTTTAAAAGTAAATGATTTACTCTTCCTTTATGATATATGACATTGGATAACATGAATTTATAACCTTGAGCGTCAAGATAATTAAGAATATTTAAAAGTTCGACTTCCTCATCTGCTGTCCATCCTTTCATTCCACGTTTTCCGTCATTATAGGCAGCACTCGTAATAAAATAAGGTGGATCAAAATAAAAAACTGTATCTATTGGATATTCATTCCAATTTAAAGTTGTATAATCAGTATTTAGTAACTTCACATTTTCTGTTTTTGCATAAAAATGTAGAATTCGATGTTTAATATCTTCACTATATCCTGCAACTCCTATAGGAGTATTAAACTCATGCCTGCTGTTAAATCTTATCATATTTTGAAATGAATACATATGTAATAAATATAAATAAAGTGGAGAATTCATCCCTGCATTAAAATCAGAACGTAATTTGTTATAAGCATCTTTATTTCCTTTTTCCAATCCATAAGAAGAAATTGCTAACTCTATTTGATTAATTATTTTGTCTTTATCGTTGTTGAGTAACCATTCTATTGTATTATATACATAAGGATTCAATTCATTATATACAACTGCAGTTAAAGCTGAGATATTAACTCCTACATTAAATGCCCCTCCCATAACATCTACAAAAGTTCCAACTTTATCAGGAAGTTCATTAATGATAAATGGAACCAAAGTATCTTTGCTACCCGAATAATTAAGCGGAGATTTATTTAGTGTAATATCTTTTTGAAAATATATAATTACTTCATTCAAGTTTTTGCCATTTCCTTTGTTACTCGATCGGTGGTTTTGATACTCTCTATAGGTTGTACTTTCAACATATACCTGCTTATCTTTTGCAAAATGCTTAGCTAAAGATATTAGATCATCTAATGACACAAGTCCTTGGTTGCTATAACTCACTAAAATATGAGTATACTTTATTTTACGAAATAAATCTTCGAATGCTGTTAATGCTTTTGTTCGTTGAGCATATAATGAATTTTTATTACCACGGTCTCTCTTCCCACCTTTACCTGTAATTTCTGGCGAATCGTATCTAGCAATTGTTTCAAACATATGATACGCTGAAACGTACTGAGTAACCGTATAAGGTGGATCTATATAAGCAATATCTCCACTCAATTCTTTTATTAAACTATTGGTTTCCTTATTATACACCTCATTTTTACTAAATAACTTTACTTTATTAATCTCTAAAGGTTCTATTACAAATGCTTTTGTCGCCCTTGTATCCCAAAATTTAAAGAACGCTTCATAGGTCCCAGAAGTATTTGATACTTTTGTCACACTCTCAATTAATGAAGCCAACAAGAAGTAATACTCATCTTCATTTATTGTTCTATTTTGATATAAATCTTCTATTTTTAATCTAATACCATCAATTTTTAAACCATTTTCTTCTGTGAAGAACATTCGCCCACCAATAGGTGTATAATTATTATATACAAAATATGTTGAATCTGCTTCAAACTCCTGTGAATTTAGCCAAGTAAATATATCTTTATCATATGCTTTTTTAAATTTTTTAAAACTTGGAACGTTACTGTTTTTCAATTTCGCTTGATTCATTACATAAGAAAAATATAAAAAATCATTTGATTGAATGGTATATCGGTCCTTAAAATAATCTCCTACACACCCGGTTCCAGCGAACAAGTCCGCAAATGTTTTTCCCTGAATGTTGTACTTAATTATAGTTTTTTCAATTGCATCTAACAATTTGATTTTACTCCCTAAATATCTCATTTAATTCACCTTTCAATCATATCCTTATTATAATATTAACAACTTGTATTTGAACACCATTTTAAATTAGTAATTTGAATCAAAAATTTGTATACAATTTTTAACATTATATCAAATTATTGTTATTTTCTCAATCAAATAATTTTTATATATAATTGATTCCACTATTCATTTATTAAAAATTCTATCAGTGTGTTGATACACTAAATTGCTCTTCATCACTATCAATAATTAAAATTTTAAGATTATCAACTGATAATTCTACTTAAGTTATCTTTTTCATCATCAACACTACCACATATTTTTTCTTTTAGCCATGATTAAATCCATTATTTTATACTTATTTATAACTGATATATATATATGGAACTGCATATTTCTTTATAAATTAGACCTAGTTGAGTTTAAGCCCATATATTATATCCTTTTTTGATATTCTCTTTATTGAATATTAATTCCTTTTTTATTCATGTGATTTCATAAACTCACTAAACTCTATATTACATTTACCAACATACTTACATTTCTTGTAGCGATTGCCTCATTATAAATATCCAATTCCTTCTAATCAATATCAGCACTGCTGATAATCATAATATTCTCCTCATTACCTTCATCCCTTTTATTGATATATTCCTGATACTATACTCATTGTTTTTTTAATTCAATCATTTTTATTGGCAGTTCTCCAATAGCTTTTCTAATTTCACAACCTGCATCTACATCAATCAATTTGATGCCTGCTTTATCCATCTTATCAAATAACCTGCAGTCTACATTTATTTCTGACAGCAAACAGTCATAATCCAAGAAAAACACATAATCTGGTTTTACCTTTTAAGGGTATATGTCATGATACCTAAGTCATTTAAAATTAACATTTGTGGTTCGAATAAATAAATGACCACTAATTAAAAATACCTTGATTTTATCATTCTTTAGTAGAAACAAAATAACTTATATACATAAAATATATTTTTTCAATTAACAATCTTCTATAAATCATAGTTATTTCTATCAACTAATTTAATTTTACTTATACTTATTCTAAAACTTGATTCTATTTTGATCATTTATAAATTCAATATTATCATCATATAAATCATCTAATGCCTTTCTTTGGTCATCTCGGCTTGGATGTGTATATACATTCCATGTTGTATTTACTGTACTATGTCTTAATAAATCCCTAACAATTATTGGATTAATACCTGACATCATCAATTCAGTAGCATATGTATGTCTAAGCATATGATAATGAAACTTAATGTCCAACTTTTTTGCTGTATCTCTAATTCTTTCTTGAAAATTTGATGGTGTAATAAAATCTCCATGTTCATCACAAATAACAAATTCGTATGGATTTTCAACAAACCAACTTTTTAAATATTCACTTAATATTGAACAAATTTCTACCTTAGCTTTACTACTTTTTGTCTTTAACCTTTCTGTTAAATATATTTCTTTTCTTTTTAATCCAATATACTCTACCTTTCGTCGTATTGTTAATTGATTTCTTTCCAAATCAAAATCTTCTTTTTTTAATGCCATAACCTCACTTATTCTTAAACCAGTATATCTTCCAATCAACAAAGCAATGCCATATGATCTATATTTATATTGAGCTTTTTTCGCAAAACATCGATTAGGACTTGGGTTTATGATTTCTTCTATTAATCTTTTTAAATCCTTGTCACTTATAACTTCTACATATGTTTTCTTTTCTGGTATATTTGAAAGAAGAATATTAGGCACAGGATTTGTTGATATATATCCTGCTCTCACACCATGTTTAAAAATTACTGAGTAGATTTTTTTTATATTTTTAACTGTGGGATAATTATATTTTTGTGATAATTCATTAATATGTGATTGGAGAGAAACATAATTAACTGATTCAATAGGTACTTTTCCAAAATCATCTTTCACATACATACTATGTGTCTGGTTATAATAATGTAATGTAGCAGGAGCCCATTTTATTTGACCTTCAACTTCTATATACTCCTCATAAACATCATTCAATGTCTTTTTACTTGATTGTGGAATTAACATATATGCATTTGATTTTTCAATAATGTTAGCTTCATAATTCTTCGCTTCTCTTTTTGTTCTGAATCCTCCTTTTGTATGACGTTGTGTTACTCCAAATGGATCCTTATATCTTACATCTACCTGATATGTATATCCATATTTCTTGCTTTTCAGTTTTCTAATAGACATAAATTACCTCCACATAAATATATCAACAAAAATAAAAAACATTATTTCATCTTCATATAAAGACTATCTAATGCTTTTCTTTGATCCTCATTTTGAGGATGTGTATATATACTCCAAGTTGTACTAATATCACCATGTCGCATTAAACCCTTAATAACCACTGGATTAACATTTGACATAACCAATTCTGTTGCATAAGTATGTCTTAACATATGATAGTGGAAATGTATACCAAGTTCTTTACAAACTTCTCGAATTCTATGATTTAATGTTTCAGGATTTATAAAATTTCCCTGCCCATTACATACAACAAATTCAAATGGATTTATTTCAAACCACTTTTTAAGATACTGGCATAGCTTTCTACTTATTTCTACAGTACCTTTACTATTTGCTGATTTTAGTTTATGAGTTATATGTATATCTTTACCTTTTAGACCAGCATATTCAACTCTTCTTCTGACTGTCATACAACACTTTTCAAGATCAAAATCCTTTTTCTTTAATGCCAATGTCTCACTAATTCTCAAACCTGTATACCTTCCAATGATTAAAGCCATCGCATATGATTTAAAGGTAAATTCAGCATTTTTTGCAGACGAATATGGATTTGTCCTTTTAGCACCCTGTATTGCATTAATGATTCTTGATAAATCATCATCACTAATAATTTCCACTTTAACTCTCCTTTCATCCTGTGATTTTGGAATTTGAATATATGGAACTGGATTTTCCTTTATATATTCATTTCGCAAAGCATATTTAAAAGTAACTGCAAATAACTTCTTAATATTTTTCAGTGTTGGTGGATTATATTTTTTTGACATCTTTTTAAAGAATTGTTGTAAATTCATATACTTTAATGATCCTATGCTTTCATTTCCAATTGTATCTTTAACATACATTTTATGTGTAGAATTATAATAGACTTTTGTAGCACTGGAATATTTAGCTTTCCCCTCTATTTCCATATACTCATAAAAGATATCATTAAATGTTCTATGTGTACTTATTTCTTGTTCTTTTAAAACTTCTAGTCGTTCCTTAAAATCCCTTTCATATTTCTTTGCTTCTTTCATAGACTTAAATCCACTTTTGATATGTCTTTTTGAGACACCTAATACACTTTTATATTTAATATCTACTTGAAAAGTTTTTCCATGTTTTTTACTTTTAATTTCTGATATTGCCATATTCAAGCTCCTCTTTTAACTCATGCTTTGCTTCGATTATCAACAATCTGTTTACTTTGAATAGCTTTAATCCTACTACTTACATCCAAACCTTCATAATCTTTATAAAAATTATTAATAGCTCTTGAGGAGAACATATAGTTTCTTCCTGTACGAATTGCAGGAATAATTCCCATTTCTCTCAAAAAAGTTACATGACTTTCTGAACAATTAAGAAACTCCATCAATTGAGCCTGTGTAAACATTTGTAAATCACTCATCTTATTCCCTCCCCTATTAATATTTAATAAACAGTATGTTCTTTTCAGCACACAACATTACCACATAAATGTTATTTTATCTATAATTTCATTTTAAATAAATATACATAATAATAATCACTGCAATCTATTAAGATTTGCCTACTCTTATAATCAATTTAACTGATGTAGCATCATCGACTCTTGCTCTCTGACTTCACTTTGAATATCTTCTCGATCCTCAAAATAAACATCATATATTAATTTCATACGTTCCATAAATCCAAGAAATTCCACATTTATAATATCGTCAAAAAGAATAATTCTATCAAAATGATTCGAACCTATAATTTCCTCAAGCATTTCTTCAGACTGACTGTTATACTCTGGAATAACAATTCTGCTTATCCTTGCATTATTATACTTTGAATATCGTTCTATAAATTCATCATATTCTTTCTCTGATTGGTTATTAGTTATTACAGCAATATGATCAATACCCTCTTCTAATTTTTTCAAGCTATATTCCACTGCATCTTTTAACATCGCTTTGATATTAGCATCCATATTCAACATAATATTCTCTAATGTCATTTCAAATTTATTATGATAAATTGTTATTCCATCTTTTTTTAATGCTTCAACAAATTTTCCATTACTGTATGCATCCGCAAGAATCAAATTCATATCATTCACAAGAAAAGTATTTACTTTTAATTCAGATAATATTTTTGAAAAGATTTCTGGTTCTCTAAATGGATCAATGAACGAATAATGTGCCTCTCCTAAAATATTGACATTTATACGCTTAGCAAAATTAATAAATTCTCTTATTTCTTCCTCATTTAAATTTTCTTCCTTCACTGCTAATACAATTCCTTTTTTCATTTTCGTTTCACTCCTTTTTTTATTGGTACACTGATGACACTTAACAACTGTTAAGTGTCATGATCTATCAACAAACATTTTCATTTCAATTTAGATTTCTTCTGTTTAGACCAATTCTTACTGGCAGTAAGACATACGAATTCCACGTTCCCTCGTTCAATCAAAGAGACACCTCTCACAACTGCGACGGTTTTATCACGCTCGGTTGATTCCTAGATGAAGTATCATTATTTTCCCCTGTTTCATCATCGCAAAGATATTGCCAACATCTTTTATAATCTGCTTTTTATCGCTCTCATTTATATCATATAACTGGTCATTGCGAAACAATTAATGTGCTTAGTAATAGGGTAATGTATTGCTCTAAACTATTTAATTATCAAGGTTCTGTAAGAGGCACGCTTATATCTCCCCTCATTAATAACTGGGACATCCTCTTCAAATTTGATAACCACTTTTTTTATTTTTTTATATTTTTTCTTATTTTTTTTAATATTGTCTTTTTTCTTTTATGAATATTTGGCTGACTTGTATTTAAAAACTGAGCCAATTCACGCTCAGTTTTCTCCTTTATTAACAAATTTGTAATTAAATCTCTATCCTGATCATTTAATTCATTAATACACTTCATCACTAAAGCAATTTGATTTTCAACATACATATCATTTATATAATCAGGATCAATCCCTACAAAATCAGAAATCATCACTCCATCTTTATTAACATCATCAAGACTTATTAGATTTGCATTTATATCTTTCTTTTGATCTCTTAATTGCTTTTTATATGAACTATAACAAACATTAAACACTTCTTTAGTCACTTCAACTAAATTTCCTTTAATATTAAAATAATATTTTTTATTTCCAAACTCATCTGGACATATCCAGAAATAATTCCTTTGATAATCGTTTTCCATTCTTTCTCCTCCATTCTCATTTTTTGAAATGAAAATGAGGAGGTGATCTATTTTTAAACATAAAAAAACCTTTCTCATATTGAGAAAGGCTTTTCTATTACTATTTTTCTAATATATACTATATGATTAATTTTTTTATTTGTTATTGTTTTAATATATACATTTTCTTACATATCAAAAAGAATACTAAATAATTTTTTGTAGGACATTTTATTTATGCTTATCACTTATTATATGTTATCCAAATAATATTACCATCTGTATCAAAATACACTTTTCCTAATTCTTTATAATAAAAACATCCAATTTCATCCTTATTCTTAGGTATCTGTACATTGTCTTTTGCATGAAATATCATATTACTTATTATACGTCCTTGATTATCACAAAATAAATTATAAGTTTCTATACCAAAAAAACCTTTATTAAAAGTAACTAAATAGTACTCTCCATATTTTTCAATTTTTACTATATCTCCTGATATTTTTGATTCAACAAAATCACCTATTTGTTGACCTTCTACTGTAGATGTTATATCTATATAACCATCTAAATCATATTCTTTTTCCTCTTTTTTAAATTTATTTATCCACTCTTTATCAGTTATTTTTTCTAATTTTATATTAATATACTCATTTTCTGATAATTCATATATCCCAGAAAATGTTTTTAAAATATATGGATATAATTTTTTTGTATATTTAAAGGGCTTACTTGTCTTTCCAGTTCTATCTATAAACCCAGTATAATAACCATTGACATTATATTCATTAAACTCAACAAGAAAAGCCTCTTCAGTATCTAAGTCATTTGAATATGTATGATAAAAACAATTTCTATCTACTTGTTTTGATTTTTCTCGCATATCATTAAAAGTTATTATACTTCTATTATAAATTTTAAAAAAACTAAAAAGTATACATAAAATTAAAATCATTACACATAATCTTTTTTTCAACTGTAACCCCCCCTTATTCCTTAATTAAAATAATTATGAACTACTACACCATATAAAATTGAATTATTTTATAATTATAACGGTGATATTACAATTATAAAAATTTGATTAATACCACCGATATATATTTACTTATTTATTTAATCTATACCATTCATTTATTCCATCTAAAATATCTTGTGAATCTCCTTCATTATCACCAGAATCAGTTAGTCCAGATATTGCACGAATAAATAACCATTCTGGTATTCCTAAAATAGAGTGATCAGAAATTTTTTGAGCTAATCCAGCAGAGTTTATAATATATGCATCACGCCCTATTATAATATCACCTATATTTATTTTTGGTATACTGTCAAACATTTCAGCAGCTACTATTCCATAATGATAATTTCCAAAATAATCTCTAGTTCATACTATACCACGATAATAAATATTATCATTCCATAAACAAAACCGTTTTACATTAACTTAAGCAATATTATCATAAAATTATTTTGGGAAATACTTAAATAAACAAAAATTATAATTCAAATAAATTTTTTAATGTTTGTTTTAACACTTTGAACTGATAATATATAGATACACTGTCTGTTGACAATGTCTTAGTTTTTTTATTACCAATATACATTATATCTTTTTCAAAACTTTTTTGTTCTCTTTTACCAAGACACCATATTTGTTCAACATAATTATTTTTCTTTTTATCATTACTTAACTTTTTATATTTTAATTTAAATAGTTTCTTATTAAATGCTTTTATCGTTAACAATTCATGACTCACAATATCAAACACTTTTATATATACATAATCTGGTGACAAACACTCTACTTTTTTATTAATTCTATTAACTCCAACAATGTGTATATACACATATTGTTTATTTATTTCAATACAATATATATCCCCAACATTCCATGCTGTTCTATAAACAAATGTTGTTTTTATTTTTTTGGCTTTAGGGTTAATAGTATCCAATTTTCTATAAAGATTTTCTAACACCATCTTACGTTTTACTTTATTTTGATTATCTAAAAACAATTTATCATCAGGTCTATTTTTTATTATATATTTTGCTTTATTTTTCACATAATCATTAAGTAAACCATATTCCCATTCAAGAAATGCGAGAACAGACCAAAATATACATTCACCTTCATCAAACTCTACAGGGGCATTCTTAAATAACTGCTCTTCTATATCATCAATAGTCATTCCAATCCCTAACATTTCAGTAAAATCTGTTTTTAAATCCAATGCAAAATCATTATCGAATAACTCTATTCCCCATGCAGACATTTAATAAACCCTCCTTATTTATGTCAAAGGAAAAAATTCAAATTTTTCCCTTTGACATTCTTTAATCTATAAGTAAAACCTTATGATAGTAATTCATATTATCATTTAAGTAGATATATGAATCATCAAACTCTAAACAAGATTCAACAAACCCTTTCCAGTTTATATCTAAATCAGAAGCATATATCATATATGTTTTACCTTTAAATGATATTGTTCCTAAATATACAACATATTCATCAAATGTTTCAGTAATTAACTCCCCATTAGAATCCTCTATTTTATAAATGTTTTCTAACTCATCAGTAGATGGCAATGATCGATAATCATTTCTATAATTAATACTTATAATATAAGTATGCTTATATTGTTTCTTTTTAAAACTAGTATCAACTCTTACGAGTATATCTGCATTACCAATTTTATCCTTATAAAAAATCCAACTTTTTTTGTTCATAATTCCTCCATTGAAAATATTATATCACAATTTTTTAATAATTTTCAAAGCAAACTCTCTTGCTTCTTTATAATATTCTGAATTCTTTGATATACTATTTATTTTATTTTCAATATTAGGTCCAAATTCAATATAATATTGTTCAATAGCTCTTGCTTGGTTTTTGGTTAGTCCTGTATATTGTGAAACAAGTTCTGAAAATTTATGCTTTTGTTTCTTATTATAATTATGTTGATAAAGACGTTTCTGTAAATCCTGCTTAGTAATTCCAGTATACACTTCTATACCTTTATCAGCATCTTTAGCAAAATATACAACAGTATCTGAAGCACCCTGATTCAACCATTTTTTAGTCTTTTCACTCAATCCTTCCATTGCTATTTCTTTAGCACTATCTGAAACTCTCTTAGATACAAATTTCGCTATAAAATCATTTACTTTTTTTGATGCTTGCTTGAACAAATTATCTATATAATTTGATAACTTGATACAAAGATCATTAACTGTATCATAACCTTTACGTACTAAAGGAATTTGTTTTATTTTTCCAGGTAAACTCTTTACAAAAGAAATTGTTTTCTTTGGAAAATCAGGTAGTTTGTCTAATATCTTCTTAGCAATATCAACAGCTGTCCCTGCCACCCATTTTAATGGTTTTAATATAGTATCAGCAACAAGTGAAAATACAATGCAACCGATTGATATAATAGCATCTAAATATAAACTTCTTGCAAAATATATTAATGCATTAATACCATCACATATATCTCCAAGACCAGGTATAAATCCGATAATGTCAAGTATAAACTGTAGTACATCTAAAGCTTTTGATGAAACAGGTTCTGGGCATGGCTCTGGTTCCACTACCTTCACTTTTGTATTTGTTGCTTTATTTTTATTTGTTTTAGAAGTATTTATTTTTGTAGATATTTTATTAGAAGAAGTTGGTTTGGTTACTGCTTTTACAGTTTCTTTAGCCATATCTAAAACTTTTAATGCAAGCGTTGCTGGGATTGCCATTATACCACCAGATTTAGCCACCTGCTCAATTTGTTTTCTTATAGGTGTAGTTACTGTTTTTAATATGTTAGTTGTTATCGCTTTTATTATATCAAAAATAGATTCTCCATTAGGATCAACATATTTATATTGATTATTTGCAACATATGTATATCTACTTTGTGTTTTGATTTCTTCCTTATTACCACGGTTAGAATCAATCTGCACGAACTGACCTATTCTTGGATTATAATATCTTGCTCTTAAATAGATATTTCCTGTTTCATCCAATCTTTCTCCATTATATCCAAAACCTGACTTGATATCAACTGTATTTCCTGCATCATCATATTCTAATGAAGATAATGTTTGTTTTGAATCAGTTTTCTTTAGATCATCCTTAACTGTTTGCATGACACTTTGATTAAGCGCACCAATATAAGTTAATCTTTCATCTTCTGATTCAGTTGCTATTCTTTCTTCTCCATAAATATTGAAATCATGACCATTAGATAAGATCAATGCATCTTCAACTGTTTTATCTAATACATAATATGTTTCTGTACAGTTTTCTTTGTTACGATCTGCATCTTTAACAAGGTTACTTACACATAAACCTGTTTTTTTCTTATATGCTAACTGATATTTCATTGATTCAAATGATTCATTTGAATCTTTTTCTTTCAATAACTGCTGAACTTCTTCAAAAGGCAATGTTTGAATATAGTCATACCATTCTTTACTGTCATTTTCATAATCCAATGCAAAACGGTTTTCTATTATCTTTTTCTCACCAATACGATCTCCTTCAGCATCATATTCATAATTCCATAATCTGTCTTTATTTGTTTTTAATGTGATTAACTGATCAAATTCATCATACTGATAATATTCTTTATATCCCCCAGCATAATAGATATCTCTGATATTTCCATTTTTATCATAGTAAATATCAGTTAATCCCTCTTGTGATTTGATTGATGTTAATTGGTTCTTATCATTATAACGATAAACCTTGTTCTTTCCATCACTAGATGATTCAATCTTGTTTCCAAACAAATCATATTCATATGTTGTCTTGATAACTTTACCATCAATTGTTTTTGATGATGTTTTTAACTCATCTGATTCATTGTATGTATAAGTATTTTTAGCTCCATTAATTGTTTCACTGATAATATTGTTTTCTCCATCATATTCATATGTATATGTTGAGATAACCTTATCATCTTTACTGTTTACATAATCAGTTTTTCTGTTGAGTTCATCATATTCATAATTCGTTGTAATACCATTACGCTCTACAGAAGCAGTATTCCCTCTTGCATCATATGTATATGTTGCATAGTTCTGTGAATTCTTTAAAACCTTATCTATCTTATCAAACTGGTTATATGTGTAATGAATAACATTATCTTTATATTTCAATTCAGTTCTGTTTCCATAGATATCCCATTGATATTCAACAACATTATCATTAGCATCTACGACTCTAGTCACATTATTAAATTTATCATATGTATATTCAATAGACTTATTGTTGTAACTTGCTTTAGTAATATTGTCATATGAATCATATTCAAATATTCTTGAACCTTCAGATAGTTTTCTACCTAATGCATCATATGTATATTTAATCTCAGTACCATCATTTTTAGTTAATGATGTCATATTTCCATCAGCATCATATTCATATAATTCTTTTAATCCATATTCACTGATTTCATTGATAAGATTGTTATTAGCATCATATGTGTACAATGCTTCCTTATCATTGAAGATACGTTTGGTCATGTTGTTATTTCCATCATATTCATATTTAACAACACGTTCAAGAGGACTTTGTACCTTTGTTATATTGCTTAAGCTGTCATACTCATATCTTGTTGTATAACCTCTTGTATTTGTTTCACTTATGATATTGTTATTGGCATCATAACTGCGTTTTAATACATTGTCATAAATATCTTTGAACTCTATCTGATTTCCTGTTTCATCATATTTTACTGATACAATTGTTTTAAACTGACTTCCATTGTTCAATTCAGGATATTTATGTTCTATAACTTGACCTTTTGCATCATAAACATATTGTAATGTTACACCTTTCTCTGTCTTTTCAATAACATTGCCAATTGCATCATACTTTTGTACAAGCATATCCCTATCATTGACTCTTTGTTTTAGTTCTCTTCCAAGTGCATCATATTCATATAATGTTATCTTATTAGTATTTTCAATCTTTTTGATTAATTGTGAATTGATATCATATTCATTAACAGTAACATGATCTACAAATGTTTCTTTTATCGTATTACCATAGATATCATATTCATATTCTGTTGCATAACCTAATGCATTTGTTGACTTAACTATCTGATTAAGCTTGTTATATTCATTAGTAACTGTAATCTTATTGTTTCTCTTAGTAGAAACAAGTCTACCCAAATCATCATAATCATTGACTGCTTCTCTATTAGGTTCTGTTGATTTGACAACATTACCTAATAAGTCATATTCATTTGTTTTAGTATTACCATTAGGATCAGTTTCTTTAACAGTTTGACCATATAAATCATATTCATATGTTGTTGTAAATCCATTTTGGTTTGTTGCTTTTGCTATATATCCTTGAGCATTATAAGTAAACCTAGCAGTCTTGCCTAATTTATCAGTCACTTCTACTGGCTGGAACTTATCATTGTATTTATATGATGTTGAAAAGCCTCTTTCATCAACTTCCTGAACAACAAGTCCTAAAGCATTATATTTTGTCTGCTTTGAATGACCTAATGCATCTGTTTCTTTAATAACATTTCCATAGATATCATATTCTGTTGTCTTTGAATGCCCTAAAGCATCAGTTACTTTTATAATCTGCCCTTTAGCATCATAAGTATTCTTAGTGACATTTCCCAATTTATCAGTTGCTTCAATAACCTGACCCATACCATCATATTTTAATAAATCTGTTTTATTAGTGAATGAGTCATGGGTTGAAAGCAATTGACCTTTTGTATCATATGTATAAGTTAATATTTTCTTACCATCTGTAACATCTGTCAGTTTGCGATTCAATAAATCATATGTAGATACTATTGATGATCCTAGAGGTGTTGTTATCTTTATAACATTTCCATATTTATCATATGTGTTTGTTGTAACTTCATTTGTTGCACTGATTTCTTTAACAACTTGACCATGCTTATCATATTCTGTTTGAGAAGTTCTTCCATAAGCATCAGTCACTTCAATAACTTGATTAAATTGATCGTATTTCTTTGTTTCAGTCTTTCCACCATTATCTGATGTTTTAACAAGATTTCCTAATTGATCATACTCATTTGTTGTTATTAAACCTGTTGTTTCATTTGTTGTTTTGATAACTTGATCAAATGAATCATATTCAGTAGAAACAACTTCTTTGATTGTATCTTTTTCAATAACTCTTCCAAATTTGTCATATATATTTGACTCTACCAATGTATCATTGATATATGTCTTTAACACATTACCATATTTGTCATATTCAAATTTAGTCACATTATCATAAGCATCAGTTGCTGTTGTTTGTAATCCTAAATCATTATATGCATATGTTGTAATATTACCATTCTTATCAATGTCTTGTACAAGGATACTATTGACATTATAAACTTTCTTTTCTGAATGCCCTAATGCATCAATTGTTTCAATTTCATGATCAACTGCATCATATTTATGTACAGTTTCATATCCTAGTTCATCTGTTTCTTTAACAATACGATCCAGTTTATCATATTCAGAGCTCTTAGTAGCACCATATGTGTCTGTTTCACTTATTAAGTTACCATAAACGTCATATGCATAATTTGTTATTTTCTTATCTTCAGTTTTTTTAATAAGCTGATTATAAACATCATATGTATTGACAATAACAATACCCTGTTCATTGACCTCTTTAACAACTCTATCATATTCATCATATTCTTTTGTATTCACAAGACCACGTTCATCGACAGTTTTGATGATATTACCTTTACTGTCATATTCTGTTGTCTGAGTTTTACCACTTGGTAATGTTATTTTTATAATACGGTTATAGCTATCATATTCATAAGTTGTAACATTTCCTTGACCATCTATTGATTTGACAAGATTATCACCAACATATTCATTAATTGTGATATTTCCCTTACCATCTGTTGTCTTGATGTTATGTCCAACTTCATCATATTCATATATTGTCTTATTTCCATAAACATCAGTTTCACTAATTTTTTGACCCTTTGCATCATAGGCATACTTAACAGTTAATCCCTGTTCATCAATTTCACTAATAATACGATTATGATTATCATATGCTTTAGCAGTTTTTAAAGTTCCCTTTGATGTTCCAATAAGATTATTATTTTTGTCATATGTGCTGACAGTCTTTCCACCAAGTTTATCAATATATTCAATAATGTTGCCATTACCATCATATTTGAATGATTCACTTTTTCCATAACAGTCTGTTTTCTTAATAATCCTGTTAAGGTTGTCATAAACATATGTTGTCTTACGACCATTAGAATCTGATTCTGTTAAAACATTTCCCATTGAATCATATGTAAAGGTTTCTACAAGACCATTACTGTGTGTAATTCTTTTAATCAGATGACCTTCATATTCATATTTTTTCCATACACCTAAAGCATTTGTTTCCTTAGTCACAAGATTTTGACTGTTATATTCATAAGTTGTTTCCTGCACATCTCCTGCATCTTTATAGATAACATTATTATTGGAATCAAACTTATATGTCTCAACTTTACCATCTACAGATGTTTTTGAAGTTATATTACCTTGAGCATCATATGTATACTTTTCATAAGTTCCATCTGGATTAGTCTGTTTAAGTAAATTACCTTCACTATCATAATCATATGTTGTTTTGCGTCCTTTTTCATCAGTTTCACTGACCATTCTTCCAGCATCATTATATACATAAGATTTTGAACTTCCATCTGCTCTTCTTATTTTTGTAACTTTATAATCGTTATCAAGAGTATAGGTTTCAGTTTCTTTTCCTGCATATGTCACGCTTGTTGTATTGCCTTCATAACTGAATTCAACTTTGTTTCCATTGGCATCAATTTGTGAAAGCACTGTTCCATTTTTATCATAAGTATTGTTCGCAAGAACATTTCCATTTTTATCAGTTATGTTCTTGATTTTACCATTATCATCATAAGTATATTTTTCGGTCTTTCCTCCAGCATCAGTAAATTCCACCAGCTGTCTGTCATCATTGTATTTATAAGATACTGATGTATTATTTGGAAGATTAATCTTACTTACAAGATGATAATCATTGTATTCAAAAGTGACTTTCTTGTTTCCAAGAGTTACACTTTCAATCCATCCAAACTTGTCATAGTTGATCTTTGATTCAAAACCTGTTTTTGTGACAATGGAAGTTAATGTTCCATATTCATCAAACTTATATGTCAATTCAGTTCTACGATCATAGATTGAAACTTTATCTCCATCTATTGTTAATTTGATCTTATCAACAAGTCTAGGTGAATATTTTCCATCTTTCTTTTCAATTTTTAGAATCTTTCCATCTCCTCTAAAGAATAATATATTGTCATCTTTATCATATGCAATATATTGTTCAAAGTTGGATGAGAAATTTGTTCCAAAGATAGAAGCATTATCATCTCCGTATGAATTATAAACTCTCTTTAAACTTAATTCATCATAATCAGTTAATGTAAAGTCATCTGATTCATGATAGAAATTACCAATACTTGTAGACACTGGATCAGCAACTGAACAGTTTCCAAAACAAGCTGGACCTCTATAAACATATTTAGCTTCAAATGATGACAATTTGATTGGTGGTCTATATACATCTTTAGGTACTTTTGGATTATCTTTTGCAAATCTTAAGAACAGTACATCTCCTTCTTTAATTTTGTTTGTTGAGGTATTGTTATCTTTTTTGATGTCTTCAATCTTTAATCCATAATGACTGGCAATTGATTTTAGACTATCTCCTAATTTAACCTTATAGATAATAAATCCATCCGTAATCAATTCTTTCTCTGATGTTGCCCCATTATTGACAACTTTCATTCTATATTCATAGAACGTATCATATTTAGGAATATCTCCAATTCTTAAATATCTTGTTGTATAGTTTACTTCACCTTTTCCATATTTTTGAGTTCCTTCTATTGGATTTGTTATATAGATAGGATCAACAAAATATGGAGAAGACTTGTCTTTTGCTTTTTGTGTTTTCACTTTCTCAAAATCAGTATTATTAACTTTTGCATATAAATTAAAGTTAATATCACTATTTGGCTTTGCAATACCATCCATACTAACGGCTTCAAAATACTGACCATCTTTTGCATAAACTCTTAATTCATTATCAAACTGATTGATATCCAAATTTGGATCAACATCAAAATCATCACAATGATAGATTTCAACTTTAGGAAGATTTCCAGTTGATTCAGAATTAAATACATTTGCATTCCATTTTGATGATTCATCTGTTACCTGTAATATCAAAGTCTTTTTCTGACCTTTTTGTAACTCTTGAACATGTTTTGTAATATCAAAATCTTTAAACCCTTTTGGTTTACTAAATTTATTATTAGAAATAAGTTGCTTACTTGTTGGCTGATTATTCCATGTTACTGTGCTAGGATTCACATAATTTGAATTATAAACATTGATATCATTTAATTCATTTGCATAATCTAGATCCTGTTCTTTATACAGTTTTAATACTGCATTTTCTATTCTCTGGTTCTCACCAATGTTTGGCATATCAAAATATATAAATGTTCTTGCAATTTTTATATTGCTTCCTTGACCACCATAAAAGTTATCATCATATCCTACAAATAAATCAGAATATTGACTTTGAATATCTGGTCTACCTGAACGAATATATGACGAATTTAAATCTACAATATCTACATTTCCAACTTCCACATTTGCTTTCGCCATAACTGGATAAACTCTTGTTTTATCATTCAACCAAGATTCAGGAAATGTCATTGTAACTACAATTGTGTTACTGTCTGTTTCCTTATAATCATAACTTATTTCTTGATTTCTGCTTCCATCCTTATCAATAAGATATGGTGCATTTAATGTATAAATATCTTTTTGATCTATTGAAAAAATAATATCCCCTGCATCATTCTTTTCAACACTGTATTTTCCTTTTTCAATTTCAAAACTATAATTATTAGTTTCTAATTCTCCATTAATATATACATTCTGTTGAATAGAACTAGAATTAACTCGATATTCTAAATCCAAATTTTTAATAATCTCTGAATAAAGAATAACATTTTCCTTAACAGCATAATTTTCTAATTTACCAGAAGGGATTATTGTTAATGTGTTTCCTTCTGAATCCTCAATATCTAGTATGCCACTTCTCATACTAAAATCATATAACCCATCCTTATTCACATAAGAAGGTGCTGATCTAAACAAAGAATTTTTCTTTTCTATACTGTTATCAATTTCTATATATTTACCTTTTTCTTTTTTATGCACTTGATCAAAATAAAACTCAGTGACATACTCACCATTTCCTAACTTATAAGTTTTTGTATTTTCCGTTCTGAGATTTTCAAGTTCTTGATCATTAACTCTACTTGTATCTTTTGTATCTACAACTGGTTCCTTAGTAATAACATCAGGATCCCCTGACTCCATAATAACAGCATCATCATTTTTAACATTATTAACATCTGTGTTATATAATGCTCCATATGGATTCTTATCTGAAATTTTTTCCAATTCTTGTGCATACACACTCCCAAATAATTCAATCTGGGCAATCATCATTGCAGATACAACTGCAATTAATAATATTTTTTTAATATGCTTTGATATAAAATGCATCTACAATTCCTCCCCTTCTGGATAATTTTGATAATAGTAATCATGATATGCATCATACGACTTTTTGAGTTCATTGATATCATAATCACTTAATTGTGTTAGCCAAGCTGATGTTGTAAATGCCCTCAACTTTTTGATAATCTGCATTTGTAAATCCATCATTTTTCTAACATATGGATCTCTGCTTGTACTATTACAATCCACCTGACATTGAAGTATACCTTGTATTTGTACTACTTCTTTATACCAATCCTCATCACAAAAGTTGCTACCATTAAGAACTTTGAGTAACAGCAACATATTGGAAACTGGCGTCATTTTTTTATCAAATTTACCACTATCATCATAATAGCCATTATTTTCAACTGCTTGTCGGTGACTAATGATATAGTTTATTGTTAAACCACTTACACTAATCACTGATAGACAAATAACAATTGCTGATATAATCATCTTTTTTGTCCATTTTCCTGTTTTCATTTTTATTTTCCCTCCTATCCAGTAAAAAATATTAAACTATTTATTTTATACCCTCCTTCCTTTAGCAAAATTAAAATTAATTACATACTTACATACTCATAATTTAACATATTTCTGACATAATTTTCCTAATTCCTACTGGAATGCAGTTTTCTCGCACAGAATGCAAAAAAAAGATTCACAAGTTGTTAAATTCAAATAACAATTTGCAAATCTTTTATTTTATCTATTTCCATTATTTTAATCTTTTATATATTTTTTTAATTTTTGTTTTTTTTTCATATTCTATAAGTGCAAATAATCTTTTTCTTGACTCATTGCTATAATCTGTATAATCTAATAATGTTCTATCTCCAAGAACACAAAATGGAGATACATTATAAAAATCACACAATAAAAGGAACTTTGATGTTGGTGGATCAATTAAACCATTTTCATACTCATTTAAAGTAGAAGCACCAATCTCCACTGCTAAAGCAACTTCACGAACACTTAAATTTCTTTCTTCTCTTAATTTTTTCAAAAACTTACCTATATTCATCTTAGCACTCTCCTTTTTGGAGATTGTATACAAAATATGTTCGGTAATGCCGAACAATACTTGCATTTCATGCGAATTTTTGACATTTAAAAGAAAATTTATACAAATCATCTAAAAAGTAATATAATATAAATAATAAAAAAATAAGGGAGGATAATTTATGAAATCAAAAATTATTAATTTTATCAAAACAGCATTATTTGCAATTGCAGTATTTGCAGCAGCTACCCCATCACAATTTGAAACATATCAGCCTGAATGTCCTGATAAATTAAAAAAATACAAACTTTAATGATAAGTTTAAAATCTTCTGATTTTAAAGGGGGATAGAAACCAGATGAAAATACTTATTGTTGATGATGATATTAACTTTTCAAAACAATTTTCAATTGAAATATCTAATTTTTTCTATACATATGAATCTGATGTTTCAATCAGTATTTTTAATACTGGTTTTTTTGATTTAAATTGTAAAGAGCAGTATCATTATGCCTTTATTGATATAAATCTCAAAGGTGCTAATGGTATTGATATCTCAAACGTATTAAAAGAACATAATCCTACTTGTAATATTGTATTTATTTCTGCAAAAAGCAACTTAATTCATTCTTCTTTAACAGTTCAGCCATTTTTCTTTATAAGGAAAACTCATTATGAACATGATCTAAATATATTTTTTAATCTTGTCAAAAAATCAATTGTTAATAAAACAATGATACAACTTGCTTATAAATCCAAAAAAGTTACTATAAAAATAACGGATATCACTTATATAGAATCTCATCAGCATATATTATATGTTCATACTCTGAATTACAGTTATGAAGATAACAGAAGTCTAAAAGAAATAAGTAACTTACTCCCAGAAAAATTTTTCTGTCAAATTCATCGTTCTTTTTTTGTTAATCTTTATTATGTACATTCATATTCAAGAGGTGAGATTTTACTTTATACTAATGGCTCTGAATACACTAAACTTATTATATCTCGCTCTTTTCAAAAATTATTTGAAAATAAATATCAGGAGTACCTACTACTATGACAATGACTATTCAATCCATTATCAATTTAATAGAAGCTGTTCTTTTCCCTTTTTTCATAGCTCACTATTTTGATTTGCAAAATAAAAAACAATATATTTGTGCTATTGCAATTATTCATTTTTTAATTTTGAATTTTTGCTCTTTTTTCTATGAAAGTAATCTTATTCTTACTTTTTTAATACTAGCAAGCATTCTTATTTCTATCTATTATATGAAAGGTTCTTTAACATTTAATCATATTTTCATTACTATTTTATACAATTGTTTAATCCTGATTTCTGCATTATCAGTTATAATTATTAATAATATATTAAATTTCATATTTAGTTTATTTTTTACATATCATATAAATTTCTTTTTGATAAGTTGCCTTATTTCTAGAATATTGTTAACCATAATTACGATAGTTATATTGCATAAAAAAATAAATTTATCTCTATCATTTAATCTTAAATACTGGTACTTCATTATCATATTAGAATTTCTTTTACTTTTTTCTATTGGTATTATGACTTGTTCTTTTATCACTGGAGAATTAAATAATAATATTCTCATCGCTTTATTTGTATCAATGATTATGATTGCGTTTTTGTTTGTGATTATACTTTTTCGCATTAATAGAGAAAATAAAATCAAAATACATTTAGAAAAAACTAGACAAAAAGAGACATTTGAAAACCAAAAAATTGATATTATTAAAAAGATAAAAAATGAAATAGATACCATTGATCATCGCATGTTTTATGTTTTATATAATGTAGAATTATTGTTAAAACAAAAAAACTATGAAGAAGCGATTCTTTTAATAGAATTATATAGAACACAAACCAATAAATATAAACTTCTCATTGATACAAAAAATGCTATTTTTGACTGCTTGTTTAGTCTAAATATTAACAAGCTTATTACTGATGGGGTTGATATAAGTACATGTATAACAATTTCACAAAATACATTTTATGATAATTTTATGTTTATTAGCATTTTATTTGACTTAATTAATTTATTAAGGTCATCTTCTTCAATAATTATAAATATTTCCGAAGTCAATGGATTTTCAATCATTAAATTATACTATACTTCTTATGAGATAAATATAAATCAAATAGAAGATATTATCTTAAAATTTGAATCTCATCATTTTAATGTCAAATATTCAATTGATGACAATCAAATAAAACTTTCTGCAAAAATGGAGGATAATAATGATTAATAAAATAATAAACTACCTAATTAAAAAAAATATTTTAGATTCAAACAATAGAGATGTTTATGAATATGGTCTTTTTGTTTTATTATTTAATCTGTTAAATATCTTTTCTGTAATAATTATAGGTTTTTTATTAAACCAAACCTTAGTTTCTATTATCTTTCTAATAACATTCATACCAGTGAGGATATTTGCAGGAGGATTTCACTTTAAATCTGCTACTATGTGTTGTTTGTTTTTTAATAGCTGTTTATTTTTTATATTACTTTTATCAAAGCTGTCAATATACCCATCTGTGCTTATACCAGTTCTTTGTATTCTGGCACTTTTATTAGGTACCTATTTTGAATATATATCCAGATTAAAAGTACTCATTCCATTACACTTCATTCTCTTTATTGAATTTATTTTAATCTTTCAAAATAACAATCAATTAAATATTATTTTTTATTCCATAATATTTAATACTATCCTTTATTTTACTCAAAAACTAATTAACTTTTATAAATCTAAAAATAATAACTTGAATTTTCCAGTTTCATAATTTAACCATGAAATTTAATATCATCTCAATTCAAATAATATTAAAAGATGTTCTATAAATAACTGAACATCTTTTTAACTATATTTGAGTTACATTACACTATTACTTCATTTTCTTCCTGTAATATGAGTTTGTTAAAAAATAGTTACAGTTATGTCATAATGACACTACCCTAGTGTCATTAATTGAACATACTTATCCCTCAAAAAAATCAATTTAAAAAATAAATATTACTGGTTTTTCCATTGTTTTTTTCACGTGTCCTATGTATTCTTAATAATAAATCCTCTTTTTCTAAAACTGCTATTTGTCTAATAATTGTTCTCTTGCTAAGTCCTGTATCTTTTGACAAGGTTGCTATTGATGGAAAACATGACCATGTTTCTCTATTTGCATAATAAAGCAATGCCCTATATACTGTTTTTGCTGTTGGTGAAATATTTGCACTTGATACTTTTTTATAAAAATACATATAATCTTTATTCAATCTTAATACCTGCTTTCTTTATACTTTGTTTTAAACCTAATATTTCAATGTCCTGAAAACCTGTTTGTTGTTTTATAATCTCTGTTATTTCTGATATATCAGCATATTCTACTTCTCTTTGAGAACATGTTGATACTCTGTATGATTCAGTATCAAACTTTATTTTCCAATGAACAAATAACTTTAAAACTGTCCTCATTGGGTTCATACCTGTTTTCATTAATATAAAATGTCCTTTAGGCATACTCTTTAATTCATCGGTAGTCATGAGTGGTCTTTGAATCATTTGTAGTGATTGTGATGGGTCATTTTTTCCCTTGCTGACAGACCCACTTAAAACTGTCTTATATCCTAAATTTTCACTCATAATTTTTGCTGATTCTGAATTCGGTGCAAATCCACCAAACAATGTATCTTGACAATTATCTGCAATAATAGATGCTCCCTCTTTTCCATAGTTTTTCTCTAACTGTGCAAGTGATTGAATAATCGCAACTATAGAAATATTTCGTGATCTTGAGGCACTGAACATCATCTCTGCAGATTGTATAGCTGGTATTGTTCCTATTTCATCCAAATACATAATGACTTTATTCTTTAATCGCCCACCCTGTTCATCTGCAAATGCCAGCATTTCTCTATAATACTGCTGTATGAAAAGTGAGATTAGAAAATGCTTGGTATTATCTTCTTCAGGCATAACAAGAAAGATTGCAGATTTTTCAGAACAGAACTTTTCTATATCTACATCTGTTTCAAAGCATAGTATCTGTTCAATCTCAGAATCAATAAATGCATTTAAGCGTGATAAAACAGTAGAAAGAACGGACATCATTGCCTGCTCTCCTGTATTTAATGCTGATCCTGCAAACCATTTAGCTTTATGATTATCTGGCAACAGATCCAACAACATTTGAAATCTTGTTTTTCCCTTAACGTTAGATGGTTTTAACAGATCCTGAACCAATTTGAATACACTGACTATATGTCGTTGCTTATGAGGGCAATATTCAGCAACTATTAGTATGATACTTGTTAAAAGTCCTTCAGCTGAATCATAAAAGAACGAGTTTTGACCATAACTTGAAGCACTCTCGCCATCTGAAAATATAATCGTCTTTGCTATAATCTTGGCATATTTTTCTGTTTTGGCTTTTAAGCGTAAATTATGTTTATCCTGCTTATAAAGATCCATATATTTATTAACTAAGTGAAGCATATTGTTTCCATCAGAGTTTAATGGATTTCGTAAATCAATAACTGACACATTATATCCATAATATTTCTTTGCAATACTGCCATAATTCCTGTACAGATCGCCTTTAGTATCTGTTGTTAGAAAAGAGACACCACTTGCACAAGCATATTCAAGATTTGGATATAGAAAATGTGATGTCTTTCCTACACCAGCAGCACCTATCATAAGTAAATGGACATCGTCTAAATCTATGTATGCTGTTGTTCTTGAAAAAGCTAATTTACTGCCAACCAATATACCTTGATATTGTGGTAAATCCATTCCATTTCGCCATTTTTCTGGCTGAAACTGTATTCTCTTAAACGTTATATCAATCTCTTTTTGTGTTGCAAATCTCGCAGTACCATGTTGTCCATCACCAACTGTTTTTGCTTTGATGTTATTAAGATTATAATTGTTATTAAAGTACACAATTCCACCTACAAATAAAAAGAACATCATTCCCATTATAATAAATATCAGTCTGTCACTCATATTTTCTCCTTTCAAAAAAAACAAAGATTCTTTTTTAATCTTTGCTTATTAATAAAATTCCATTTGTGTATGACTTTCATATCCTACCTCAACGGGTTCGACATATTCTTGAATAATTCCTAATGCTTCATCATAACTTTGTGCTGATGTTGTGATACGCTTGATCATTTCTTCTGCTTCTTTTTGAAAGCCAGCTTTCTTCAATGATTGACTTGCAACTCCCATCAGATTAAATATATTTCCATCTGCACCTATTAGTTCTGCCTGTGGTCTTTGTCCATCAGGTAATCCATACTTTTTTTCCACATTATTTTCCTCCTGTTTTATTTCTATTTTTTTCTTCAATTCTTCTCTATGAACATAATTAAGATGAGTAAATCCTTCTACTGCTAAAGTGGTATAGGCTTTTGATAATCTTTCATAACCTACTGTTCCTGTCTTGAATTCTTTATACGCTGTATTAACTTCTTCCATTCTTTTCATAACTTGTCCAATTCTTTTGCACATTGGTCGAATATCATTATAGGTACGATATCCTGATAACATTTCATCCTGTATCTCTTTCATTGGTTTATACTCATTCACAACGTCCTCATTAATGAGATTATGATTTAATATAAGTGCCTGCTTTGTTAGTGTGTATAGCTTTTCTCTTATAAAACCAGGTTTATCTTCAGCATCTTTTCTGTTATAGAACAGTTCTGCAAAGGTTTTGTTTAGTGCATTGATATCTACATCTTTCTTGTTGGTAAAATAAATCTGTTGCGTTATATTGTTGTTGATACATTCCAAAAACATTCTTTTCTTGCTTTCTTCAGCAGGTATATACTCTTTACCATTCATTGCCATAATATCTTCATTAAAGTCCTTATGTGTTGATTGAACGATTCCTATTTGACTATATCCCTTTTCCATAAGCTGATCAGTGACTCTTTCACATGCTTCTATACCATGTTCATCATGGTCAAAACACAGCATAATCAATTGAACGTCTTTCCTTTGTTCCAGAAGATATTCAAGTCCAGTTGTTCCCAGTCCATTCAATGCTATATAACTATGCTGTTGCCAGTTATCTTTATGAAGTGTAATATACGAAAGCATATCAATAGGTGCTTCAAACACATAAACAGTTGCACTTGTTCCTTTATACTGAAAAGGATATCTTGAATCTGAAGATTCTACATTTCCTCTATAGCTTTTACCACCTGCTTGAGTGCTTCTTTTATGGGCATGACGAATAACTCCTTCTTCATCAAAACCAACAAAAACTGCATTATGATATTTCCTATCTTCATAGATATATCCATGATTGAAAAAATAATTAAGTACATCTTTATCTATAAGTCTTGTTTTTTGAAGATATGCATATGCTCTTTTGTTGTTATCATTTTTTGATGGAACAATAAATGGTTTTGGTGTTTCCTGCTGTTTTTTCAGTTCTTCAACAAGTTGAACATCCCCAACTGTAGAAAGGATCATTTCCATTGCTTCCTTAAAACCACAGTTAAAATATCTTTTGACAAACTCTATTGTATATCCACCTTCATGCGTAGCCCATTCAAACCATGTATTATCTCTTACTGTTACACTTTTATTTCTTGCCCATCGTTTATCTTTTCCTGATCTGATAAGTGTTTCTCCCTGCATTCTTAAAAAATCTTCAAGACTGACACTGTTTGCCAGAGCAATCTGTTCTTTAGAATATAGTTTAGCCATTATTTCTTCCTCCCACTCATTCTTCTTCTAATATATTTGCTCTGATTATTTAAGGATTTTGCTTTCATGCTTTGTTCTTTTTTTGTATCCTTTAATATTTGTTTTCTTCTTTTCATATTTAATCTCCATTTCTTCATTTTAAAAATGTTGAGTATGATCATCATTTCTTTGTCCTAACGCTTGTTTTTTCATTCTGATTTTCTGATTCAGTTTTTTATCTACATGTGCTAAGGGATTATTTGTGTTAACTGGAAGTTGCTGTTCAAATATTCTGCTTATATGATGAAAGAAACGTGCAGTCATCATTGCAAGGTTTTGCTGTTGATATTGTCCCATATGATCAATAAGATATTGAGCATATATATTTCCCTGTTTGGCTGATTTTTCAAGATACGTTAATGCCAGTTTCTTATCCTGTTCAACTTCATTTCCAAACAAAAAAAGTTTGCCTAGTATATACTGAGCAAACGGATTGTTCTTTTCTTCTGCTTTCATTAAAAGAGATACAGCCTGATCTATATTTTTATCAATTTTGATTCCATCTATGAGTAATCTTGCCATCTGTACTTGTGCAACTTCGTTATTCATATCAACTGCCTTTTGAAGATAATGAATTGATTGTTCATCATCATTAAGTTCTTCAAACAACTTATACAGATAATAATATGCATATTCATTAGATTCACATTTTTGAAAATAATGAATAGCTTGAGCTATATCCTTTTCTATATGTACGCCTTTCATATATTCTCTGCCTAATATGAAATAAGCATTTCCACGATCAGTTTCGTGTAACCATTCAAGAGCTTTGGCTATATGTTCAAAATCATCATTATCAAGATACAATTTAGCTAGTTGTATTTTTGCAGATGCATTATCAAGTTCAACTGCTTTTTCTAGAAAGTGTATTCCCAAATCTATATTCTGTTCAACACCTTTTCCTTTGATATTCATCATACCAAGACGATAGAGCAGATTATCATCCTCATTCACTTTAACCATTGATTCAAATTTTAAATAAGCGTTCTTATAATAATACTCTGCTGTTCCCTTATCTTTTAGACACCCAGTTCCTAATTCATAACATCTTGCAGTTTCATACAATGCAAAGGGATTAGAAGCTTCAGCCGATTTTAAAAAATATTCAAATGCTATTTCTTCATTTTTGTTAGTACCCAGTCCTCTTTGATACATCTGTCCTAACGAATACCACGAATATTGATTATCACTCTGTAAGAAGTGAACCATTGCTTTTTCATAATTTTGATTTGTTCCTACACCATAAAGATAATCTTTTCCTAGTCGATAATGACAGTATTCTTCTATAAAATCATTTTCTGCACAACCAAGTATATATTGAAATCCTTCATGACTTTTTTGACATACTTTTTCACTTCATTCATCATTTAATATTTGATATGCCTTTCCTAATAAAGAAAGTGCTAAAACGTTGTTTGTTTCATCTTCAAGGATGTTAATTGCCTTATCAATATCTTTACCAACATCCTGATTGCCATAAAATAATTGAACTGCCTGCCTATACTGTTCAGACCATTCCATTATAAATTTATCACCACTTGATTTGTATGGTATTCCAATATCATCTATAGAAGCAATCAGTTCACCTTCTATATCTTCATGTAATAACTGCTCACTAAATTGTTCATATTGAAGTACCTTATTTTCATCATAACCCATGACTTCTTTTAATATCATATTCTTGATACTCTTAAATTCTCTTTGTTCAAGAAGTGGTAATTGTTCCAATTCCTTATTGGAGTAAGTTGCTACAATATCTTTCTTATACATTTTCCACTGTTCATAAAGTTCAGTAAGTGTATGATACTTTTCCAGTTCCCTTAAAATATCATTAATAAGTTGTTTGGATTCTTTAGGTATATATGCATACATTAATCTTCCATGATAATTTTTTAAACTCTCTCTAAGCTCATTTATTTTATCAAATAGAATTTCATTATTGGACATATGATGATTCATATCATACAGAAGTTTTTCAACCAGTTCTTTACTGTAATGTTTAATTTCATCTCGTTTGTCTGTTTGCTTTTGATAGATATGAAGCAATTCATTATGAAAAATTTCATGCCCATATATTCTTCTGATTTCTTCGATACCTTGTCTTGTCACAAAACCTTCTTTAGGATCAGTTGAATAAACAACCATATGAATATGTGGATGGTGTCCTTCATTATGAAAAGCAGCATACCATTTCAGATGTGCTGGATCAATCTTCATTGCTTTAGCCAGTTCATTTCTCTGACTTTGGCAAAGTGACATCCAGCTTTGAACATTATCATATCCAAGTCTTGTTGCATCCTCTCTTTTCAAAGAAATAATATGAGTCCACACATAACCTTCATGTTGTCCAATTTCATCAACAACATTATGAAGATCAACAACAGTTCCTGCATCTGAAAAAAGTCCATGTTCTCCCAGTTTTTCTACTCTTGGTCTATTCGCAATATAACTGACATACTTTTCTTTGGATATGACTCCATTTATATTTTGATCCATAACAGTTGAAATAAGTTCACTGGCATTTTTTCTTGTTGGATTTAAAATATAATCCTGATATTCATACATATCATTGACATCTGAAAAATCTTTTTTTATTTCTTTAATCAGTTCTTTTTGTTTTTTAGTAGCTGGACTATCTCCATAAGTTGAAGTATAAGTTTCCACTCCATCACGAGTTGCTATATATTTGACATAAAATTCTTTATGTGATGATCTATTTATATATCCAGTTTTTACTATAATTCTTGGCACTTCATTTTCTCCTTCCAAAAAAAAAGGAACATCAATTGTTCCCATTTTCATAACTACTATTTTATCTTTGAGTTAAGGCAAGTCCTAAATCAAAACCTATAAATAAACCCTCTTTAAATACACTTAACATTTCCTCATTTTCAAGTGTTGCTCTTACTCCAAACCATTCATTATCAATAACTAATGCCTGTTCATTTCCATACTTTTCCACCAAAGCACTGATTATTTTTTCATGAACAATGTCAAACTTCTCATGTGCTTTGATTAGTTCTTCAGTTTTTTCATATGGTTTTTCATTTGGACAGATATCTCCATTATACAAATCCCTAATAACTTTATGCATCTTGGTCTTTCTCTCCTTTCAGCACATACACTACCATACTCTTTTTAACTTATCCATACAATTTTTATTTACTTTTTTGGTATCTGTTGATTTCTTCAAAGTCAAGTTTTCCATTTGTTCCATTAATTTCTCTGATACATTTTATTCTTAATTTTTTAAGTGTATCATTGTCTATATCCACTGTTGCAGATAAGACATTCATGATCATAGATAACTCAACAGTATTCTTAAATAAAAGTTTTGAAATTCTATCTTCACTTACTTTAATCATTCCACTCATTGCCGATGAAATTGATAAAGGAAGATACTGTCCTTTATTCATGGAATCGTTATATTCACTATAAAATTTTATTGCCTGTTCAATAAATTCACTCCTGCTTTTACAGTTTGCTTTTGATTTCATATCATCAAGACTGTTCATGACATCTGGTGATAACCATATTGTTGTTCTCTGTTTCTTTTCCATGACACTCTCCATTCTTTTATAGAACAAAAAAACTACTTACTAAATTATAAGTAGCTATTTCATCATATATATTTTAAATTATAAAATCAGAATGTATGTTGACATAATTTTCAACATAAACTATAATGTAATTGAAAAGTGAACCAGCTGATAAGCGGTTATGCTTTTGGATTTATTGCGTTAAGATAACTATCTCAAGGCTTCCAAACTCATGAGGTAGTTATTTTTTGTTTCCTTTGATTATCTCAAGGAGTAGTGTTACCACAATTGATATGATTATCAATACTAATGAAAGTATTTCAAAATCGCTCATGTGCACCACCTCCGTCCAAATAAATTTCTCTTAAAGAGATATCTATATAAACAGAGTTTCCGATCTCTGGTCTATCGACCAAAGCATAACCACCCACCGTATAGCTGATTCGCTTTTGATTATAGCATTACAGTCTACATTATTCTACATATTTTTGCTCATTTTTTGAATGAGCCTATAAATGTCAATCTAAAAATGTACAAATTTGCTCACTTAAGAATGTACAATTTT
>CAJUOS010000008.1 GCA_910588075.1 uncultured Erysipelotrichaceae bacterium
TTCCATAACTAATTGTATAATCTGTTCCATTCTTTAATGTCTTTCCATTATATTTCACTGTTATGCTTGGTTTGATTTGTTTTCCTGTATAAGCTTTTGATTTTGGAATACCAATTATTGATACTTTAGATATACTTACTTGTTTTGGTTGAGCATTTTTAAAATGTTCAGTAATATAAATATCAACTTTTCCATTCTTAACTTCTGAATAAACTCCTACTCCCATTTCACAATATGTTTTATCAAGAATAATTGTTCTATGAACTTGACTTGACATTAATGTTTTATGAAGTAAATCTGATACTTGTTTTAAAAAATCTTGACTATATGAAGATTTTGCTGTAATAGAAATTTTTGCCAAATCTTCTCCAGCATGAATACCATTATACTTCATTCCATTTTCACTTAATATTGTTGTCCAAGATTGACCATTTGGTCTTGTATGCGACCATTTTTTAGTAATTTCTTTAGCACGAATATTACCAGTTATTTCTAATTTCTCAGATCTTTTCACTAATATATTATTAGCTTTTGTTTTTCTTTCTGTATTGACTGAATTTAATAAATGAGTTCTTATTTGATTTGTTTCAGTAGTATTTAAATTTCTTATATTTGTTGCATTACCTCTTTTTAATGTTGATAATGGTGTTTCTTCATCTTGAATATCAATAACTTGTGGATCATCAATATTTGATTCAGTTTTACCATTAAAAGTTGCTGTATCAATAGTTGATACTTCTGTCATTTCAGTTGTCGTATTTTCTCCAAAACACTTTGTCATAAAACCAAATCCAACTACTAATAAACAACTTAAAAATAAAATGAATATTTTTTTGTTTCTCATAACTTAAAGCCCCTTTCATACTCATTAAATCAAAATTGAATATATCATTTTATAGTCAAAATTATATCATATTTAGTAAGTAAAGCAATATTTTATCTGCTCATACAAACGATTTTCATATTCTTAATACAATTATTTTTTAAAGTATAACCTCACATATTTTTCATCAAGAGTCAACTGTTGAATTAATTTTTCTTTTGTTTCAAATGATGTTTCTAATCGAATCATAGTATAAAACTCAACTTTTACTTTTTGATCATAGATATTTTCATTAAAATCAAGAATATAAACTTCTAATGAAGTATGATTTAAAGCTGTAAATGTTGGATTGTATCCAATATTACACATTCCCATATAAACTTGATTTCCAACATAGAATCGAACAGCATAAACTCCTCTTTTTGGTAAAAGATAAGAATGATAATCAACATTAGCTGTTGGAAATCCTATAGAATGTCCTATATGCCTTCCTGCAACAACTTTTCCTGAAATACAATAAGGATGTCCTAACAACATAGGAATATCTTCTAAACTTCCTAATTCTAAAAGTTTTCTTATTCTAGTAGAAGAAATTTTTTCATTTTTATAGATTACTTCTTCAACAACTGTTACATAAAGCTGTAAACATGACTGTAATGTTTGAATTGTTCCACTATTTTTATAACCAAAACGATAATCAAAACCACAAACAATATGATGAATATGCGAATCCAATAAATATTTTTGAATAAAATCTGAAGCGCTTAATTGTGCAACTTCTTTTGTAAATTCAATAATGAATAAATAATCAATATTCTCTTTTTCCAATATAGCTATACGATCTTGCATATTTGTCATATATCTTTCTTCATTTATTTTACCCAAAACATATAAAGGATGATGATCAAAAGTCATTAAAGCTGTTTTATATCCTTTATCTTTAGAAATTTCTTGAACTTTATGAATCAAAGACATATGCCCTAAATGTAATCCATCAAAAAAACCAACAGCACTACATATAGGATAATCAATATTTAATTTTTTACCTTTTAAATAAATAATCTCCATATTAAAATAAACCTCTTATACTTTTTAAATATCCTTGACCATTTGGTCCATATACTGCTAATACTTTTCCTTCTTTACTCATAATAACAACTTGATGATCAATATCACTTTTAATTAATTTACCATGAATAACAATATTTTCATCATCTACCATATAATGTTCAAAATGAGCAAATGCTTCCTCTAAAGTTAATAAATGAAAATGACCATTTTCAATATCTTCTAAAGAATAACAATCATCTAAATAAAAATAACCTGATTGACTTCTTATCAAATGCGACATATGTCCTGGATAACCTAATTTTTTAGCAATATCAACACATAACGAACGAATATATGTTCCTTTAGAACATAACACCTTAAATTGAATAAGATTATCCTTTTGACTTAATAATTCAATCTTTTTTATTTCTATATTTCGTGGTTGAATATCAACATCTTCATTTTGACGTGCATATTCATATAATTTTTTTCCATTAACCTTAATAGCTGAATAAATTGGTGGCATTTGTTGTTGTTGTCCTAAAAAAGTTTGCAATATTTCATCAACATGACTTACACCTTGAAATTCTTTTTCTTCAATGATACATCCACTTGCATCAAATGTATCAGTTGACTGCCCTAAAGATAATGTTGCAATATATTCTTTTTCTTCACTCATTAAAAATTGTAAAGCTTTTGTAGCTTTTCCAATACACAACACTAAAACACCAGTTGCATCTGGATCTAATGTTCCACAATGCCCCACTTTCTTTGTATGTAATATTTTTCTAACTTTATTAACAACATCATGACTTGTCATTTTTGATGGTTTATTAACCAATAAAATACCGTTCATCTTATCACCTTCGCTCATTATATCAAATAATTATATATAAAACCATAACAAAAAAAGAAACTTGTTAATTCAAGTTCCTATTTTACTTCTTTATATAATTTTTGAACTGTAATTTCAAAAACAACTTTTTTACCAGCTAAATTCTCATAATAATTTTCTGGGAAAGTAACATCTATATCTTTCTTTTCTCCAACTTCCATTCCAATAATTCCTTCTTCAAAACCAGGAACAAATTGTCCTGCTCCTAATTCAACAATTTGTCCAGAAGCTGTTCCACCTTCAAAAGCAACACCATCAAGTTTACCAACAAAATCAATTTTTACAACATCGCCTTCTTTAGCGACTTTTGATTGAGATGAAGAATCTCCTTTTGAACATCCACACAATAATAATAAACATACAACACTTGCTAATAAAATCTTTTTCATATTTTCCTCCTATTTATGATTAATAACAAAGTAATTTTTCTTACCACGTCTAATAACTGTTACTTGTTTCCCAAATGCATTTTCTTTTGAAACAACAAAACCAACATCAGTTACTTTTTCACCATTAATTAAAACTGAACCACCTGTTACAAATTGTCTTGCTTCTCGATTAGAAGATGCTCCACCAACTTTAACTAATGCTGTTAAAATTTGTGTATCTTCTTCCATATCAATACTCGGCACACCATTAAAACATGAACGAACTTGATCTAATGTTAAATTTTGAATTTTTCCAGAAAATAACATTTGACTAATATCTAAAGCTTCTTGATAAGCTTCTTCTCCATGTATAAAAGTAATAACCTCTTTAGCTAAAGCCTTATGAGCTTCTCTTAAATGTGGTTGAGTTTTATTTTTTTCTTCTAATTCTTCAATATCTTCTTTAGATAAAAATGTTAAGAATTTTAAATAATCAATAACTTTATCATCTTCTGAATTAATGAAAAATTGATACATTTCATATGGTGATGTTTTCTTTCTATCCAACCATAAAGCATGTCCATTTGTTTTTCCAAACTTTGTTCCATCACTCTTTGTTAAAAGTGGCATTGTAAATCCATATGCTTCTTTTCCACTTTTCTTTCTAATTAATTCAATACCTGCTGTAATATTTCCCCATTGATCTTGCCCTGCTACTTGCATATGACAATCTTTATTCTCATACAACCAATAAAAATCCATGGCTTGCATAATCATATAAGAAAATTCAGTATATGTTATTCCTAAATCTAATCTTCTTTTTACAATATCTTTATTTAACATATAGTTGACATTGAAATATTTACCATAATCTCTTAAAAAATCTATAAAATTTAAATCTTTAGACCAATCATAATTATTAACAACCTCAAATCCAAATAAATCTTGTGCTTGTTTCTTTAAACAATCAAAATTATGTTGAACTTCTTCCCTTGTAATCATAGGTCTTTCAGTATCAGGTTTAGGATCTCCAATTAAACCAGTTGCTCCACCGACCAATAAAATAGGATTATGTCCTGCATCTTTTAATCTTTTACTAATTAAAAATGATGAAAAATGTCCAATATGTAAACTATCTCCAGTTGGATCAGTTCCAATATAAAATGTCATTCCTCCATTATTTAACTTTTCTTCTAAATCTGGAGAACTTACATCTTTAATTAATCCTCTCCATACCAATTCATCATAAATCTTCATATTTTCCTCCTTTATTATAAAAAAAAGAGAACTCACCAAAGGACGAATTCTCGCGTTACCACCTTTATTTATGTTATAAAACATACTCTCTTGTTGATAACGGTACATCACCGTCTAAGCTTTTCACTTAGAAGCTCCAGAGTGTATTCATTATATTTATTGATCTATTTTCACCAACCATAGACTCTCTATAACAATTCAATACAATTACTTCTCTCTATCTTTGCTGTATACATATCATATTAAATTTTAAATATAAAGTCAACAAAGAAATATTATCTACTTAGCATTTTCATTAATAAACTCTGGAGAAGTCTTAGAATAAACAATTTTTTGAGCTTGATACAAACTAAAATATCCTGATAAAACATAACAAAATGCAATAACAATTGCAAAAACTAATAAATTTTCACTACCAAATATTTCTACTCCTAAAATAATACTTGTTAATGGACAATTAATGACACAACAAAACATCCCAACAAGACCAATAGCTCCACCAATATGTGGATCTATCCCTAATAAAGTTCCTACAATATATCCTAAAGTTGAACCAATAAAGAAAGTTGGAACAATTTCCCCTCCTTTAAAACCACAACCAATTGTCATTGCTGTAAAGATTGCTTTTAATATAAAATCATAAGAATGAACAGAACTATATATAGCCTTCTCTACAATATCCATTCCTGCTCCTAAATAATCATTACCAAAAATGAAAACCATTATTAATAACAAACATGAACCAACAAACACTCTTATATAAGGGTTATTAAACTTATCTTTGAATATTTTATGACTCCAATGCATCATAAGTACAAAAAGAATAGATACCAAAGAAATAATCAAAGTAAAAATAATCAGCTTAAAAAAGATATGAGGTGTAACATTTAAAACTGATGATAATTTGTATTGAACAGCTTGACATCCTAACAATTTTGCAATATAGAGTGAAACAAGACTACTACATAAACAAGGAACTAAAGCAGCATAATAAAAAATTCCAACACTCACAACTTCCATAGCAAATAATGTTGCTGTTATTGGTGTTCCAAATAAAGCTGAAAAAACAGCACTCATTCCACACATAATCAAAATAGACATCTCTTTTTTATCAGCATGCAATATTCTCCCTATCCCAGTTGCTAAAGAACCACCAATCTGTAGAGCCGCTCCTTCTCTTCCGCTTGAACCTCCAACAAGATGAGTAATTATTGTTGCTAAGAAAATAGCAGGTGCTAATAATAATGGCACTTTATTTTGTTGACGAACAGATTGAATAATAGTATTTGTTCCTGGATCATAATCTAATTTGACACTATGATATAAAAATACAATCAACAATCCACCCAAAGGCAATAAATAACATATCCATGAATGAAATATCCTTAGTTCTGTCACATAATCCACAGAAATATGAAAAAATGCTCCTATAACACCACATATTCCTCCTAAAATAATTGAAATAAAAAACCATTTTGTAATAAATTGTATATTTAATTTTAAATCCATTATAAACTGATATATCCCCATTCTTTCATTCCCCCTACACTACATAAAAAAACTTCTAATTCACTTAGAAGTTTTAATCTTTTGTTGTCTTTCTAGGCATCAAAACATGTTGTAAAACAACTTCTTTTGTTTCAATATCTTCATCATTTAAAATCTTTGTAAGCAATCTCACTGCTAATGCTCCCATGTCATAAACAGGAACATGAATAGATGTTAATGATGGTCTACAAATCAAAGCATAACTTGTATTCATCATTCCTATTACTTCCATATCATCAGGAATAGAAATTTGATTATCAATAGCAGCATGAACAACTGCAACTGCTTCTTTATCATAGCTTGTAAAAACCAAATCATGTTTATGATTCTTAAAATATTCTAAAAACTGTGGATAACTTTTTTCATAATGTGTTGAAGTTGATATAATTTGTTTTTGTTTATCAAAAGACAAGCCATGTTTTTGATATGCTTCTTCAATTCCTTCAATAATATCTTCAGTTCTAATTAAATTTTGTCTTGGACTTACAAAAACAATATCAGTTTTCCCTTGTTCAATATATTTATTAATAACATCAAAGGCAATCTTTTTAGCATCAACTAAAATAGATCCCATTCTATCATTAGAAACACAATATCCAATAACAACAGTTGGTATTTTATATTTTCTAACTAATGAAATTTCTTCATCTATTTGTTCATTATTAAAAAGAATAACTCCATCAGCTCTTGATTTAATCACTTTTTCCATTACTGTTTCAATAGGATTCCCATCTCCTATTTCATCAGTTGTATAAATACTTACATTATAATCTAATCTTCTACTTGTATCACCAATTCCACTAATCATATTTTTAACATGTGCAAATAATGATTGTGGAAAAACAATAGCAATTGTTGTTGTCTTACTAGTCGCTAATCCTCTTGCTATTTGATTGGGTTTGAAATCTAAATGTTGAATAGCATCCATAACTTTATCCCGTGTTTCAGGCTTTACAACACTTGAACCATTAATAACACGAGATACCGTTGCAAGTGAAACTCCCGCTTCAGTTGCAACGTCATATATCGTTATATTTTTTTTACTCATGTTTATTCTTGAATCTCTTCAATCATTTCTTCTAACTTATTTTCAACATCATCGATTTCTTCTTCTAATTCATCAAAATCAGTATCCATTAATTGAGAATCCAATACTTTGGATTTGACTTCATCAATTTTAGAATTTACTTTATCAGCTATATCAATAACACTATCTTTTACTTGTACAAATTGATCTGTTTCTTTAATTTTTTGAGAAAAAGATTCTAATTTTGATTCCAATTCATTTAATTTCACTTTTGTTGTTTCTCTAAAATTATCAACATCAAACTCATCAACAGACTTTTTAACAGCTTCAATTGTTTGTCCAAGAATAGCTTCAACATCTTCTTTTGTCATATTCTTAATATTATCATACGCTTTTAAAGATTCATTCTTAATATCTTCTCTTAAATCACTACCCTTTTTAGGAGCAAACAACAATCCTGCCACAGCTCCAATACCTAATCCAAAAATAAATTTACCTAATTTCATCATTAATCACCTTTCCTTTTGTTTTTTTTAAATAAAGAAGTTACGAAACCAAGTCCAGAAAGTAAACCTGCTTTCATTCCACCTCTAGAAAAAATACCACTTACTAATTCAACAGGAGCATTAAGCATGTCCATTTTCCTATCAATATCATCTAAAATATGATTGACCTTTGTTATTGTTGTTTCTAGCATTTGCATTAAAACTGTTGCTTCTTTTACTGCTGAAGAAGACTGAATCAACAGCAATCCCAAACTTATAAGAGCAAATGCACCAGATAAAATTAAAATACAATAACATATCTCTGTTGCTTCCATATATTCTCCTTTCCATATTTTTATATATTATAACATAAAATATTCATTCATTAAAGATACTATTCATGTGATTCTTTATATTGAATAACCATATTTTCCAACTTATAAATATCTTTACTACTCATAAATAAATAAACCACATTCTGATATGAAGCTAATAATTGAACAGCTTCATCATCTTCATGAATAATAGAAGCACGTGGAATATATTGTCCAATTTCATGAATATCTATATCTATTCCAGCTTCTTTTTTAGCATTCTCTGGAAAATGTACTAAAAATGGATAATCAGCCAAATCCATAGATTGAGCAAACTCTTTTGCAAATCTTAACCCTCTAGAAAAACGATCAGGTTGAAAAATCGCTACAATTTCTTTTCCAGGATAACGAGAACGTGTCGCCTCAATAACATATTTGATAGCTGTAGGATGATGTGCATAATCATCTACATATATATCATTACCAATTTTCTTAACTGTATAACGACGTTTTACACCTTCAAATGAAGATAAACGTTCTTGAATATAATCAGCTCGCATATTTTCAAGATAACCCAAAGTAATAACTGCTAATGAATTATATAACATATGCATTCCATAAAAAGGCAATGCAAAATGTCCAAATAAATCACCATGTATATAAACATCAAACGATAAACCATAATCATTATTAATAACATTTTTAGCAATAATATCATTATCTTGGTTTAATCCAAACTTCAATACTCTTGTTTGATAATTAAGATATGGTAAATAGGGATCATCACCCCAAACAACAACAGTATCTTTAACTTGATTAGCAAATTTTTCAAATGATTCTTTATATTGATCTATAGAATGAAAGTAATCAACATGATCCAATTCAATATTATTAATAACAGCATATGTTGGATAATAATGTAAAAAATGATCTTGATATTCACATGTTTCACTAATAAAATAATGACTATCTTTCACTGCATGACCTGTTCCATCACCAATCAAAACAGAAGTTTTATCAAATTCTTTAAATAAATGATATGCCATACCTGTTGTTGTTGTCTTTCCATGTGTACCTGCAATTCCAATAGATACATATTTCTCCATTAATTGTCCTAAAAAATCAAAATAAGTATGTGTCTTTACATTTTTATTTTCTTTAGCAGCTCTCACTTCTTCATTAGAATCATCAAAAGCATTTCCAATAATAACATCATAACCATCCTTAATATTATTCTTATCAAAAGAATAAATAGGAATACTTCTTTTTCTTAATTCATCTTCTATAAAAATATATTTATCAATATCACTTCCAGCAACTTGATATCCTAAATCATAAAGAATAGTTGCTAAAGAAGCCATACCAGAACCTTTAATACCAATAAAATAATACATTGTCTATCACCTCTCAACTATTCTAGCACAAAATTTTATAAAAGTATTCTTTCTATTATATTTTTTTATAATTTTTTTGAAACTGCACATACTATAAATGTCAATAGAAAAAAGGAGAAAATATGAGTCACAAAAAATCAAAAAACAAACAAAAACAAAATTACAAAGGTTATAATCAAAACCAACAAGCAAGCAATAGTGCTGAAGATGATTTAATGAGTGAAAAATACAAAAACAATTCAAATGCTCAAGAATAAACACGGAATATCCGTGTTTTTCTTTATATCATATTATGCATCAAATCAAAATAAATATCCTATAAAAATAAAAAGGAGAAAATCTTTCTCCTCTAACCAATAATCATTAAATCTTTTGTATAAGAATTTAATATTTCACAACCATCTTTTGTAACTAAAACTAAATCTTCAATTCTAATTCCAAAATCTCCTTGGATATAAACACCTGGTTCAATAGAAAAAATCATTCCTTCTTCTACTGGCATATCAAAATTTGCAGATACATCTCCATATTCATGAACATCTCTACCAATAAAATGTCCTAAACGATGATTGAATTCAGCTACAAAACCACCTTCAGCAATAATATCTCTTGCTACTTTGTCAATATCACATAGCTTGACACCAGGCTTAATCATAGCTTCAGCTGTCTCATTCGCTTTTTTTACCAAGTTATAAACTCTTCTTTTTTCATCAGATACTTCTTTATAAAAAACTGTACGTGTCATATCACTACAATATCCTTGATAAGCTCCACCCATATCAATAATAATACTATCACCAGGTTTTAATACAGTATCATCTCCCATATGATGATTATCAGCACAATTTTCCCCATAAGCGATAATAGCATCAAATGAATTTCCACTACATCCTAACGAACGAAAAACATCAACAACCTTTTCAGTAACTTCTCGTTCTGTATACTTTCCTGTTGCACATAATTGAATGACTTTATCAATAGCCAAATCATTCATCTGACTTGATTCTCTCATAAGTTGTTGTTCTTTTTCATCTTTCTTCATACGAATATAATCTACACAAATAGACCCTAATTCAAAACAAGTTTCATCATTTGTTTGATTCATTAATGGTAATAAAAATTGAGCAGACCAAAACTTATCAATACCAATACAATTAGCATCTTGTAAATAGCTTGCTAATATACCTACATAATCATCAGTATCACTATACCAAACAATATTTAAATCTAATTCATGATCCAAATAAAACAAACGATTTAAGAATAATGTATGATTTCCATTAGCTGTTAATAATAGAACATACATTCTTTCTCCTGGTTGATTTTGATAATTAATTAAATAATCAATTGAAGAAGGATCACTAATAATTAAATGATCAATCCCTCTTTTCAACATCTCATTAACAACACTATTCACTCTTTGATTCAACTTCAATCACTCCTATCCCTAATTCATCCAATTGAGCTTTAACAACTTCTGTTGGAGCTTTAGACATTGGACAAGTTGCACTTGTATTCTTAGGAAAAGCAATAACATCTCTTAATGAATCACATTCACAAAGAAGCATTGCTATTCTATCTAAACCTAAAGCAAATCCAGCATGTGGTGGTGTACCATATTGAAAAGCTTCAACAAACCAACCAAATTGTGCATCAATTTGTTCTTGGGTAAAGCTCAATGCTTTAAATGCTCTTTCTTGTAAATCTTGTTCATAAATTCTTTGAGATCCTCCACCTAATTCAAAACCATTTAATACAATATCATAAGCATCTGCCAAGCAATGTTCTGGATCAGTTTCTAACTTATCTATATCACTATCTTTTGGTCTAGTAAATGGATGATGTTTTGCATAATATCTTTGTGTTTCTTCATCATATTCAAACATTGGAAAATCTACAACCCATAAGAAATCAAATGTATGAGGATCATATAATTTTAATTCTTTTCCTAAATAATTTCTAATAGCAGCCAAAGCATCACAAACAACTTCATATTTTGCATCACTTACAAATAATAATAAATCATTATCTTTAGCATTCATAGCCTTTAATAAACTTGATAATTGTTCTTCATTAAAGAATTTAGCAATAGGTCCTTGAACCCCTTCTGTATTGACTTTTAACCATGCTAAACCTTTAGCCTTATATGTTTTTGCTAAATCTGTTAATTGATCAATTTTCTTTCTAGAAAAATTTTGTGCTTGTCCTTCAACATTGATTCCCTTTACATGACCTTTAGACTCTAATGCATTTTTAAAAACAGCAAAATCAACATCTTTTACAACTTCATTTAAATTCACTAATTCTAAACCAAAACGTGTATCGGGTTTATCTATTCCATATCGTTCCATTGCCTCATACCATGTTAAACGTCTAAGTGGCAATTCAACATCAATACCTTTTACATCTTTCATAACTTTGGCAATCATACCTTCGCCAATATTTAAAACTTGATCAGTAGACATAAAACTCATTTCTACATCCACTTGAGTAAATTCAATTTGACGATCTGCACGTAAATCTTCATCTCTAAAACAGCGTGCTATTTGATAATATTTTTCAAAACCTGCAACCATTAATAATTGTTTAAATAATTGTGGTGATTGTGGTAATGCATAAAATGCACCTTTATGTACACGTGATGGAACAAGAAAATCTCTTGCTCCTTCTGGAGTTGATCTATTTAAATAAGGTGTTTCAATATCAATAAAATCCAATTGATCTAAGTATTCTCTAATACTACGTGTAATTTGATGTCTAACCATAATATTTTTTTGCATAGTTGGACGTCTTAAATCTAAATAACGATATTGTAATCTTGTTTCTTCTAAAGCATCAGTTTCATCAGCAATAATCATAGGTGTTAATTTTGCTTTATTAATGATTTGAAAATCTTTAGCTTGAATTTCAATATCTCCAGTAAGTAAATGAGGATTTTTTGATGATCTTTCAACAACAATTCCTTCAACATTTAAAATATATTCATTTTTAACTTCACGAAGTCTTTCATCAAATGATTCATCAAACACAATTTGTGTTATTCCATATCTATCTCTTAAATCAACAAAAACCAAAGCTCCTAAATTTCTCTTTTTAGCTACCCAACCAATAAGTTGAACATTTTCTCCAACATTTTCAATTCTTAATTGTCCATTATGATGTGTTCTATTCATGATGATGTCCTCCTTCAAAATGTTCTTCAATAAATGATACAATATTCTCTAAAGCCACTTCTGTTTGTTCTTTAGAATGATTACATTTCATATTTACAACTTCTTTTTTCACTTCTTCATCTCCAATAATCATTGAAAAATGAGCATGATAACGATCAGCAGATTTAAATTGTCCTTTTAATCCTCTATCACATTGATCCATATCACAAGTGAAACCATTTGCTCTTAACATTGTGATAATTTGAACTGCTAAATCTTTAGCTTGTTCTCCTAAAGGCATAAGATAAACATCCAAACCATCTTCTTCATTCTGAGCATTTCCTAATGCTAACATTAATCTTTCCATTCCAAAAGCAAAACCGACACCTGGCACTTCTGGTCCTCCTAATTCACTAATAAGGGTATTGTAGCGACCACCACCACCAACAGTTGAACCTTGTCCCATTTGGGGATCATCACTAATAATTTCAAAAACAGTATGAGAATAATAATCTAAACCTCTTACTAAATTTGTATCTATAACATATTCAATTTCTAAATCATCTAATAAAGCACAAACTTTATCAAAATGATTTTTTGCACTTTCACTTAAGTAATCAATTGTTTTTGGAGCATTATTCATAATAGGATGATCTTTATCAACTTTACAATCTAAAATACGTAATGGATTCTTTTCAAATCTTTGTTGACAATCAAAACATAATTCACTTAAAGCAGGTGCAAAATGCTTCTTTAATGCTTCTCGATATGTATTTCTTGATTCTTCATCCCCTAAAGAATTGATATGCAACTTTACATTTCTTAAACCTAATGCTTCTACAACAGTTACTGCCATAACCATACATTCAACATCAACATATGGAGATTCAAGTCCTAACATTTCTACTCCAAATTGATGAAATTGTCTTTGTCTTCCATTTCCTGGTCTTTCATATCTAAACATTGGACCCATATAATAATATTTTTGTAATTTTTCAGGTAATGCATATAATTTATGTTCAACATATGCTCTTGCTATACCTGCTGTTCCTTCTGGTCTTAATGTAATAGAACGTTTCTTTTTATCATCAAACGTATACATTTCTTTGGTAACAACATCTGTTGTATCTCCAATAGATCTTGTAAATAACTCTGTATGTTCAAAAATAGGCGTTCTCATTTCCTTTACATTATAATTAACACAAATTGTTCTAATTAATTGTTCTAACTCTTGCCATTTTCCTGATACATCACTTAAAATATCAACTGTTCCTCTTGGTGCACTATATGCCATAATCTTCCTCCTTCAAAATAATAAAAAAACGTCCTATCTAAGGACGCTTATTAACGTGGTACCACCTTAGTTCATACTTACGTATGCACTCTCATGTCTTAACGCAACAAACGGTTATTTTCATAACATCCTCCAAAGTGTCCCATAACTTCTTCTCACTGTTTTCACCAACCACAGTGTCTCTATTAGATTTCATTATTTAATCTTCTTCAACGGATTATACATGGATTATAAATGATTCATACAAAAAAAGCAACATATAAACTTATCTTTCTTCCATTTCATAAAAAAAATGAGATAGGAACTCTCTTTCCTATCTCAAATATAAAGAAGAATATATTTTCACATATACATATCAACAACTTAAGATTTCTTTTCATATATATTATAACAGAGTTCAAGAAAATACAAAAGCTCTTTCAATTAAATTATTCACTTTTATTGAAAAACATCATAATGAAAGTAAGTAACAATAAAAACGAACAACATAAAATTGCTTTTTGATGCCATAGATGAATAAATAAATTACCTAAAACAGCCCCACAAACAAAACAAATAATAATTCCAAAATATAACACAACCTTTTTGAGATATTGGATATTTCCTGTTTGAAAAAACAAACACATATTTTCAGTACCACTTCTAAGATTTCCAATACACATTGTTGTTGCTACTGAATGACCATTAATTTTACGAAAACTCTCAACTTGTATACCACAAGCTAAAGAAGTTAAACTATTTGCAAGTAAATTCATATGATATGGTATAAAAGCAACAGACATTAAAATCATTGCTTCAATCAATACTGCTATTTGACGCCAATGAAGTCTCTTTTGTTTTATATGAATCCATTCTGATAAAGCTATTCCTATAACAAATGCTAATATAGGAAACAAATAATGAATAATTAAAGAATAATGCCCTTCTGCAATATTAACTCCTAACAAAAGCATATTCCCTGTTTGAGCATTAGCAAAAACCTTTCCTCTTTCAATATAGGAATAGGCATCCATAAATCCACCTGATAATGATAACAAAACTCCTAGTTTTATAGATTCAGAAACTTGTTTTTCATTTTTCATAAAAAACCTTCCTTTTCAGCTAAAAGAGTCATTCTAATGAATAACTCTTTTGATTTCATAAATTCCTTGAATTTTATTCAAGTTATTAATTGTTAATTGTAATAATTCTGCATTTTCTACTGATAATTTCAACTTAATATCTGCTTCCATATCATGAACACCAGCATTAATATTTAAAATATTAACTTTCACCTGTCCTAATACAGTAATAATATCATTTAAAAGATTTGGTCGATCTAATCCAATAATTTCTATATCAACATCAAATCTCTTTTCCATAATATTTGTATAATCCCAATAAACATCAATAATTCTACCTTTTTCAGCTCCTTGAATATTAGGACAATGTTGACAATGAACCTTAATTCCTTGCCCTTTTGAAACATAACCAACAATATCATCTCCTGGTATAGGATTACAGCACTTTGATAATTGAATTTTTAATCCATCAACACCCTTAACACTAATTCCTAAACTACTAGACTTCATTTGATTCTTATTTGCATTATTTTTCTTTAACATTTTTGATAAATTATCAAAAAAGCCAGTATGATTAGGAATAACTTTATCTAATAAGGTTGCTGCTGTTGCTTGTTTTTTACCAATTACAAACATCAAATCATCAAAATTATTAGCTCCAAATGATCCATAATAAGATTTATATGTATCTGAATCCATATATTTTTTTTCATCTAATTCACGTTTACGAATTTCTTCTCTTAAAAGTTTCTTACCATCTTCAATTGTTTCTTTATGTGTTTCAGCATCTTTTTTAGAAATATACTGTCTAATCTTATTTCTAGCCCCTGCTGTTCTTACAAACTTTAACCAATCTTCACTTGGTCCAGAATTCTTATTTGTTTTAATTTCACAAACATCACCTGTTTTTAACTTTGTATTAATAGGAACCATCACATTATTCACAATAGCTCCCACAGCATGATGACCAACTTCAGTATGAATACGATAGGCAAAATCAATAGGTGTTGAACCATTTGGTAATTCCACTATTTTTCCTTGTGGTGTCATAACATAAACATTGGCTTCAAAAATATCACGTCTTAAGGAATCATAAAACTCCTTAGCATCCCCATCTTTTATTTCATCACTAAGGGTAATAAAATCACCTAACCATTGTAATTTATCAACAATATCTTTTTGTTCTTGTTTAGAAGAATAAGTTTTATTCTCTTTATAACGCCAATGAGAAGCCACTCCACGTTCTGCTAATTCATCCATTTCTTCAGTACGAATCTGAATCTCAAAAATATGTCCACCCTCTCCAATAATAGCTGTATGTAAAGATTGATACATATTTGGTTTTGGCATAGCAATATAATCTTTAAAACGACCAGGTAATGGACGATAATGATCATGTATAATACCTAAAACTTCATAACATTTCATTTTTGTTTTTAAAATAACTCTTAAAGCATTTAAATCATATAATTCATCAAAACGTTTATGCTTAATAACCATTTTTTTATAAATACTATAAATATGTTTTGCTCTTCCTTTAATACGATATTCAATATGATGAGTATCTAAAAGTTCTTTAACAGATTTCATCATCTTATCTACAGAATCTTTTCTTTCACTACGTTTTTGTTCTAATAAATCTGAAATTTCTTGATACGCTTTTGGATCAAGATAATTTAAACAAAGATCCTCCAACTCAATTCGTATATCATTAATCCCTAGACGATGAGCAATAGGTGCATAGACTTCTAAAGTTTCGCGTGATATACGTTGTTGTTTATCAGGTCTCATATATTGCAATGTTCTCATATTATGTAAACGATCAGCCAGTTTGATAAGTATAACGCGAATATCTCTTGCCATTGCTATATAAATTTTGCGATGATTTTCAGCATATATATCCGCTTCATCTTTAAAAGGCATTTTGTTAATTTTAGTAACACCCTCAACAAGCGAAGTAATCTCTTCGCCAAACAATTCAATCATTTCTTCTCTACTAACTTCACAGTCTTCCATTACATCATGTAATAGACCAGCAGCAATTGTTGTAGGACCTGTTTGTAAGGTAGAAAGAATATAAGCAACCCAAATCAAATGGATTGTATAAGGTTCTCCACTCTTACGTTTTTGTCCATCATGTTTAATCATAATATAATCATATGCCTTTTTGATCAAAGTTATACTTTCTTGTTTACTAATATATGTTGAACAAACTTCCAAAACATCATCAAATGTAACTGTATCATGAGCTTCCTTATATTTCATCATTCTTCCTCCTTCCTTTATGAAAAAAGAGACAATGTCTCTTTTAATATTTTAAGACAGAATAAACATCATAATTTTTTAAAAGCTCTCTTCCTTTTAATGCCTCTAACTCAATAAGAAAAGCAATTCCTATGACATTTCCACCCATTTCTTCAATTAAAGATACTGCTGCATCAACAGTTCCTCCAGTTGCTAATAAATCATCAACAATCAAAACATTTTGCCCTTTTTGAATACTATCACTATGCATGAATATTTCATTTGTTCCATATTCTAAATCATATTTCTTAGATACAGTTTCTCTTGGTAACTTTCCTGGTTTTCTCACAGGTACAAAACCTGCTCCTAATTCAATTGCCACTGGACAACCAAATAAAAAACCTCTAGCTTCTGGACCAACAACAACATCTACTTTTTTATCTTTAGCAAATTCACTTAGTAAATGAATTGATTCTTGATATGCATCTTTATGAGATAATAAAGGTGTAACATCACGAAAAACAATACCCTTCTCAGGAAAATCTAGGATATCAGTAATATACTTCTTTAAGTCCATTTTAAGAATCCTCCTTGTTTAATTATTATATCAAATTTTATCATATTAATAAAGATTTATATCATATCTTTTATAATTATATTTATACTCTTTTGATTACGATATTCATTAATAGAAAGAGTTCCAATTAAGTCAACATTTTGTTGTTGTTTTATTTCTTCTGCTTTCTCTCCATGATTAAAAAATAATCCAAATAATTTTACATTTTTATATTCAATATCCATTTTTAAATGTTTTCCATCACTTAAAGTATAAACCTTAGAAACAGGTACATTTTTTAACAAATAAAGTGGTTCTTCATTCCCCATACCAAAAGGTTCTAATGCAGATAAAGATTGTATATTAGCAACTGATAAATCCATCTCATCAATTTGAATAACAGAAGAAGATGAATATAACTCAATATCTTTTAAACTCTCTTGAATACATTGATGGAAAGAATGAAAATGCTCTTCATCTAAAGTAAACCCACCAGCCAATGAATGACCGCCATATGCTATCAATTGGTCTTGATGCTCTATAAAAAATTGATGTAAAGAAAATCCTTCAACACTTCTTGCACTTCCCTTATAAATTCTTTTATTTGTATCATAATGCATGACAAAACTTGGTTTTTCAAATTCTCTTGTATATTTACCAGCAATCAATCCTACAATTCCCTCATGAACATCTTTACTTGCCCAATATAAGAAAGGTTCTTGAATTTTCTCTTTAGCTAATATATATTGTTCATTCGTTAATGTTTGACGTTTTGTATTAATTTCATTAGCAGTTTGAGAAACTTTCATCATTAATTCCATAGGAGCATTTTTCAAAAAATATTTAACAAGAATATTAGGATTACATAGCTCTGGAAGTCTTCCAAATGAATTGATTTTAGGAGCAATTGTAAAGCCTAAAGTTGTTGTTGTATAGTTTTGTTGATTGCCTAATAATAATTCTAAAGAAGTATATTTTTCTTCTTTCATAAATTGTAATGCTTTTTTAACCAGTGAACGATTCTCATCAATTAATGGCATCATATCCGATATTGTCGTAATAGCTGCCAAACAATATAAATATTTATCTTGTTTTTGAAGTAATGCACTTGCCAATTTATAAGCCACAAAACCTCCTGAAATTTCCTTAAAAGGATACTCTGGAGATAACTTTGTATGAATAAACGTACAAGCATCAGGAAGATCATTATCAAATTGATGATGATCAGTAACAATCACATCTATACCTAATTCATTAGCACATTCAATAGCATCAAAAGCTTTTACTCCATTATCAACAGTAATAATAAGTGTATATCCTTTTTCAGCCATTTGTTGAACACGTTCAACATTCAAACCATAACCATCATGAAAACGATTAGGAATATGGTATCCTACTTGTACTCCCAATTCTAAAAAACATTGTACAAGAATAGTTGTTGCTAAAATTCCATCACAATCATAATCTCCATAAATACATATCTTTTCATTATTTTCTATTGCTTCTTGAATACGATCTAATGTCATCTCAGCTTCTTCAAATAAAGCAAAATCATGATAAATCAAACGAGGATTGAGTAATGTTTCTAATATATTATGATCATAATGATAACTATCTAACACTTTAGCTAATAATGAATTAACATGATATTTTTCTTGTATATTTTTATATTCTTTTGATTCTATAACATTATATTTCATAGTTTCTCCTTAAAAAGAAAAATAACTGTCTATACAGTTACTTAGTAATCAAATCACTAAAATCATCAATTTTCATAGATGAAGCTTCTTTAATAACTTTTAATTTTAAATAATCAAAAACATCTGAAAAACGAAGAGACATGACATCATCAATAACATCACATAATTCAAGAATATCACAATCTTTCCATTTTATAGCATAAAGATATTCTTTAATATCATCACAATTAATAGTATGAACACCTTCACTTTTAAATTCATTTGCTTTCAATCTTATTAAAAAAAGAATATCTAATGGTAAGTTATTCTTCATATCAATATCCAAATTCTCCACATCCCATCATATTTCTCAAATATTCAACATATTTATTATAAAGGAAAATTGATGATAAAGGAAGTGTTTTATGAAAAGAAAATTAATAAATTCATTTATTATATTAAGTGGAAGTACCATGATTACAAAAATATTTTCTGTATTCAATAGAATGTTGCTATCAAGAATGTTAGATGAACAAGGAATGGCATTATACATCCTTGTTATCCCTACTCTTTCTTTATGTATTACTTTGGCACAATTCTCAATTCCATCAGCAGTTTTTCGATTAATTTCTCATCCTCAATACAACAATAAGAAAGTTATTATTTCTGCTATACTCATTTGTTTTACTTCATGTTTGATTATTATGTTAGGTATTCTTTGTTTTTCTCCTATCATCGCTCATCAATTTTTAAAACAAGATCAAGCTTATTACCCACTTTTATGTATGCTTCCATTTATACCATTAGTTGGAATCAGTGGAATTATTAAAAATTATTATTTAGGTAAAGAAGATGTTTGGAATCTTTCTATCGCAACACTTTTAGAAGAAATATCACGTATCATTTTTACTTATACATTAATTCGTTTCTTTCATAATCAAAATATGAGTTATCTTGTTTCTATTGCTATTTTAGCAATGAGTGTTGGTGAATTTGTATCCATTCTTTATCTTTATTATAAGTCTAAAAGAAAAGTTTCTATTACCTCACATTCATTTACTTATTTTCAAGAAAATTTTATTTTTAAAGATATGATGAATATTGCTTTACCATTAACTGGTTCTCGTATTCTTCACTCATGTTATAACTTTATTGAACCTATTGTTCTTGTTTATATTTTATCTAAAATATATATACCAGAATCCCAAATTCATATGCAGTATGCTATTATAAATGGATATGTTATATCATTACTTGTTACACCTACTTTTTTCAATAATGTTGTTTTAAGACTACTTCTCCCTATTTTGAATAAAGATATTGCTTATAATCATAAAAAATTATTACAAAAACATGTTCTTTATGGTGTTATTGTTTGTTTCTTTATAAGTCTTCCTTTTACTTTGCTTTTTTATTTTTATGGCGATCATTGTTTAATGTTTATGTATAATACAACTAATGGTTATGAATATCTTAAATATATGTGTATACCATTTACTCTCTTTTATTTACAAACGCCTTTAAGTGCAACTTTACAAGCATTAAATAAAAATAAAGAAATGTTTTGGTTAAGTACATTAGAATGTCTTATAGAATTTATTTTCTTACTTATATTAACACCTTATTTTCATGTTTTAAGTGTTGCAATAGTTATGCTTATAGGATTATTTACAACTCTTCTTTTATCATGTTATCATGTTTATAAATATGTTTATAAAGAAAAATAGATAGTTTTCACTATCTAAATTGATCTAACCATTTTGAAAAAAGAGCTAACCCCTCTTTTACATATTCATAATCATGTGTAAAGCCAAAACGTAAATGATGCTCTACACCAAATGTACTTCCAGGCACAAAAAACACACCTGTCTCTTTTTGAAGTTTTATGCATAATTCTTGAGATGGCATATCAATATGATATTTTAAAAAGCAGACTGTTCCTTCATCAGGAATAACACATGATACTAATGGTTCACTTTCTATCCATTCTTTTAATAATGCTTTATTTTCTTCACAAATCTTCATACTACGTTCTATTATTTTATCTTTATTTTCTAAAACAATACAACCTAAATAATCATCTAAAGGACCACTACTAATAATATGATAATCTCTTCTTAAATCAATTGTTTTGATTACATCTTGAGGTCCTTTAATCCAACCTAAACGTAATCCTGCAAATGAGAAAACTTTTGATAAACTTTGTGTAACAATTGCCTTATGATAATAATCACTCCATGATGGTGAAATTTTCTTTGTTACTGTATTCACACCACGATATATTTCATCACATAAAATATAACAATCATTAAGTTTTGCTAAATTTATTAATTCCATCATAAAATCTAAAGATAAACATGTTCCTGTTGGATTATTAGGAGAATTTAAACATATCATTTTTGTATGAGGTTTTATTGCTTTTTGAAAATCATCTATTGATGGTATCCAATTCTTTTCTTCATCTAATGTAATAAGTGAAACTTCACATCCCAATGAACAAGGAAAATCATACATTTGTTGATATGAAGGAAATAAACTAATAATATGATCACCTGGTTCTAATAAACTTATCATAACTAATTCATTAGCATTGATAGCTCCATGTGTTATGGTTATATTTTCTTCATTTCCAGTTTCATATAAAGAAAGAATTGCTTTTTTTAAGCGTTCTGAACCAATAATTGGTCCATAATCCATTGTCATATTCATTATTGTTGAAGCAATATCTTCATTCGTATATGCTTGTAATTCATTTAATGATAAAGATGAAACACATGTTTCAGTTAAATTATATTGACAATCATTTTCATGATTAGTCATCCATGTCTCTACTTCAAATTCATTAATTTTCATTAGTGCATAACCTTATTCAAGAAATCTTGAGCTCTCTTTGTTTTAGGATGTGAGAAAAATTCCTCAGAAGTATTCTCTTCAACAATCTGTCCATCTTCTAAAAAAATAACACGATCAGCAACAGTTCTTGCAAATCCCATTTCATGAGTAACAACAACCATTGTCATACCTTCTTTTGCTAATTCTTGCATAACTTCTAAAACTTCAATAACAACTTCTGGATCTAAAGCACTTGTTGGTTCATCAAAAAGCATAATCTCTGGATTCATACATAGACTTCTTGCGATAGCTACACGTTGTTTTTGTCCTCCAGATAACTTACTTGGATATTCATCCTTCTTATCTAACAAACCAACTCTATTCAAATATTCACAAGCTATTTTTTGAGCTTCTTCTTCACTTCTTTGTTTCACTTGAATTTGAGCTAGTGTTAAATTTTTTAAAACAGTCATATGAGGAAATAAATTAAAATGTTGAAAAACAAAACCCATTTGACTTCTTAATTGAGCATAGCTTTCTTTATCATTTTCATCTAATAATTGATCATTTAAATATATACATCCTTCTTCAGGTTTTTCTAATCCATTAATACATCTTAATACTGTACTTTTACCACTTCCAGAAGGCCCTATTAAACAAACAATTTCTCCCTTTTTTATTTCTAAAGATACATCATTGACTGCTTTTAAATCTTTAAATTGTTTTACTATATGTTCTACTTTAATCACTTTCAGCCAACTTCCTTTCTACATATCTTCCTAAATAAGAAATACTAATTGTCATTATTAAATAAAAAACTGCTGCCAAACAATAAGGAGACATAACATCAAAATATTCTGCTCCAATAACCTGTGCCCCTTTTAATAACTCTACTGCTCCAATACAACTAATTAAAGATGAATCTTTAATTAAAGTAATAAATTCACTAATCATTGGTGGAACAATTCGTTTAAAAGCTTGTGGTAAAATAACCAACTTCATTGTTTGCCAATGTGTCAATCCTAATGTTTCACATGCTTCCCATTGTCCTTTATCTACTCCATTAATACCACTTCTAATCAATTCAGTAGAATAAGCACCACTATTAATACTCATCGCAATAACACCAATTAAATAAGTATTCATTCTTAAAACATCACCAGTAATAGCTGTATAAATAGAAGGAACAACTGAAAACAACAATAATATTTGTAATAACATAGGTGTTCCTCGAATCACTTCCACATAAATATTCCCTAACATTCTAATGATAAAAAACTTAGATCTTTTCGCAGATGCTCCAATAATTCCTAAAATAATACCAAACAAAAGGGATAATGCTGCTATAATTAGCGATATGACTGCTCCCTTTGCTAAATATAAAATATTTTCTGGAGTAAAGATCTTATCAAATGCTGCAAACATACTATCCCCTCTTCCTCTTATTTTTCTAATGGTGATAAATCATATTTTTTACATAATTTTTGATAATCTTCTGATTCTAAAAACTTTGCAATACATTTATTCATTTTTCCAATAACTTCTTTATTACCTTGTTTAGCAATAATATAATTTTTTTCATCTAGCAATGATTCATCTAACATTGTAAATTCAGCATTCGCAACATAATTTTTAGCAACTCCTAAATCAATAATTGCTGCATCATATTGATTTGCAGCTAAAGCATTCATAATATCTTGAACATTCTTTAACCCTGTTACACTTGCATTCTTAACAGATTTTGCAGCAGTTTCTCCAGTTGCTCCAGTTTGTGCAACTAATTTCTTACCTTCTAAATCTTTAACTGATTTAATTTGAGACCCTTTAGGTAATACAGCAACTTGTGAACTTCCTAAATATGGTTCTGACCATTCAACAACTCTCTTTTCATCATAAGTAAAACCAGAAATACCTAAATCAACTTGATCACCTTGAATTTGTGTAATAATATTATCAAAATCCATTTGTTTAAATTCTAATTTATAATCTACACCTTCTTCTTCAGATAAATATTTTTCAAATAATGCAACCATATCTACATCAAAACCAACAATTTCATTATTTTTTGTTAATGATTCATATGGTTCATAATCTGGTGAAGTTCCAATTGTTAATGTTTTTGTTTCTTTGTTTTTAACTTCCTTGTCATCTCCTCCACAAGCAGTTACTGTTAATGCCATAGCTATAATTAATAATCCCTTTAATAATTTTTTCATCTTTCTTCCCTCTTCTTTCTTTTTAATTTATTTATAATCCTCAAATTAACCGTAGAAACAATACCTTCATATACCAATCCCCCTCAATAAAAAACGTCCCTTAGCATTGCTAAGAGACGAAAATTCCGCGGTACCACTCTTGTTGATATATAAATTATATATCCTCTCTTGTCATTAAAGCTGACTCACTGAATATTCTACTCTTTTCAAATATTCCTCTCCAAAGTGCGGTTCATTTAAACTTGTATACTAACCTCACACCAACGTTAGCTCGCTTGATACTAATTTAAACTACTCTCTTTTTCACTGAGTTTTGATATATTTGTATTATAACGAATTGTATATAATTGTCAATATTTTTTTATAAAAAAATTTATTTTATATTTTTGTTATTTTTCTAAAAAGTATCATCTTTTTTAGCAAAAAGAATGATTATTAACCATTAATATCAATTAAATATTATATTTTTTGTTTGATTATAAAATACTAATAACCAAATATTTCAACTGCTTTTTTCATTTTTTCAATAACATGAACTTGAAATGGACAATTTCTCATACATGAGCCACATTCAATACATTCAGAAGCATGATGTTTCAAAGCCTTATAATGTTCCCTTACAGTTTCTGGAATTTCACCTTGAGCAACACATAAATCCAAAAATTTATGAACACTTGCTATATCTATCCCTTTTGCACATGGTGCACAATGTCCACAATATACGCAATTACCAATAAAACTATGCTTAGGAACGTGAGATAGAACCAAAGCAAAATCTTTTTCCTCTTCACTCACATAACAATATGAGGCTGATAATTCCATTTCTTCAATAGTATGTGCACCTGCCATAACAGAAGCAACTGCTGGTCTTGTTAAACAATAATGAATACATTGATGAGTTGTCATAGCAATTCCAAATGGTGATAGTTTTTCATCTAACAAATCACCACCTCCAAATGCTTTCATTACAGTTATCGCAACCCCTTCTCTGGCACACATGTCATATAATGCTTGACGATCTGGATCAATATTCGTTAATGGTTTTGCATAATTCTCATCTTTCCATAAATCATCTATATCTTCACTAGCTGGTAACATATCATAACATGGATTAATAGAAAATAACAAAACATCAATAAGTCCTGATTCAATAGCTTTCATTGCTACAATAGGATTATGTGAACTTAATCCTATATATTTTATTTTTCCCTTATCTTTTAAAGTCTTAGCATATTCAATAATTTCTCCATTAAAAACTTCATCAAAATCTTGCTGAGCATCTACATAATGAATCATTCCAATATCAATATAATCTGTTTGAAGTCGTTTTAATAAATCTTCAAATCCTATTTTAACTTCTTCTATTTTTCTTGTACGCAAGTATTGCTCATTCTTCCAGATTGTTGATAAGTGAGCCTCTAATATCCACTTTTCTCTTGTATGCTTAATCGCATTTCCTAAACAACTCCTTAATATAGGATTTGGTGAATATAAATCAATAAAATTAATTCCTAATTCTTCTGCTCTTGTTACAAAAGCTTTCACTTCTTCCTCTGATTTATCAATAAAACCTTCACATCCTAAACCTATTTGACTTACTTTTAAGCCTGTTCTCCCTAAAACTCTATATTCCATAAATACCTCCACCATTCTTTTACTCTATCATATCACTTAGAGTCAACTTCATGTCAAGAAAACTATAAAAAAAGAACCAAAAGGTTCTAATCATCTATAAACTGTATTCCTGCTCCCAATAGACCAGGTCCTAAATAACAACTTAAAGCTGCACCAATCTGCGCTTCTATACATCCTTTATAATTTGGATATTCCTTAATTAATTCCTCTTTTAAATCTTTTCTTTGTTGTAGCATTGCTCCATCAGCTACAATCAAGTAAAAAGATTGATGAGAATTATTTTCTATAACTTTATCAATAAGTTCAATTAATTTTTGAGGAACTTTTTTATTTCCTCTTACTTTAGCAGGAACATCTATTTCTCCTTTTTCTTTATCAAATGAAAGAATAGGTTTTATTTTTAATGCTGTTCCCACAAACGCAGTAGCTTTACCTATACGTCCTCCTTTTTGAAGAAACTCTAGGGTATCTATTGAAAAGAAAGCATACGTATTTTGGATTAATTTTTCAGCCTGTTGCTTCAATTTTTCAAATGACATGCCTTGTTCTCTATATTGAGCTAATTGAATAGCAATTGCACCATAACCAATACTTCCACTCTTAGAATCAAAAACAGCAATCTCTAAGTCATCAAAACTCTCAGCAAATAATCTTACTTGATTAAAAGTTCCAGACAACCCTCCAGATAATAAGATAGCTATAGCAGAAGTATAACCCTTTTTATAAATTTCTTCAAACGTATCCAAAATATCTTTTCCTTCAGGTGATGCTGTTTTTAAAACTTCTGTTTTTTGCATTCTATAAACATCATCAGCTCCAATATTTATTCCATCTTTATATTCATGGTTTCCACATTCAATTGTAATAGGTAAAACATAAATATCATATTTTTCTTTATATTTTTGTGGTACATCACCACATGAATCAGTAATAATTGCAATCTTCTCCATCTTTTTTCTCCTCTTTCAAAACATCATTATGGTCTACAAATATGAACATATTTTGAACTTATTAAAATTTTTTAAGTAATTTCAATAAACTATTATAATGATTTAAAAAGAAAAAGCAAATAAACTCACAATAATTATAATTTTAATGATAATTGCATATTTATTGAAGAAGATTGGTCAACTTGATAAATATCATCATTTTCAGTAACCTCACCTACTAAAAGAGGAGAGTAAGGATTATGATGCTGAGATTGTCTTAAAACTTCATTTCTATTCATATTCGCATAACAATACAAACATCCATGTAAACATGTATTATAGGCACCTATATCATTTCCTAATAAACAAACACACCCTTCTCTTATCTTTGATGGTTTGATAGTCAAATCAATTTCTAATACTTGTTCAATAACTTCTTTTGTCATACATCCACTACATATTACTCCATATTGTTCGAAACTCTTTGATTCTAAACAAGCATATAATTGAATATGATAAAAGTTTGCTATTTTAGAAAATTTTTGCACTATTTGATGTTGAATATGTATTGGAACTTCTTGAACTTGTGGAAAATTTTCTTTTGTCTTTGTATATAAATCTATAAAACTTATTACACAACGATTTGTGAATTGAGATAAATGTTTAGCTATATATTGAAATGCTTTAATATGATATTCTACTGTATACTTTTCATTAATAAAAATAGGATCATATCTCCAATTCACTTTATTTTTTCCTATTTTTAATGATAACTCTTGAAAACTTTGAATAACATTCTTAACCAAAGGAACATAAGGTTCAATTTCTCTATCATAAGGTGTTATTGTAATATACCAAAATTGTCTATACTCATTTAATAAATCAATTCTTGATAACATAGGTTGAGGATTTTTAGTACAGAAACATATACAATCAACAACTTGAGGATTTAATACATATTTTCTAATTCTTGTAGGATTGTATGGATTTCTAACATAAACATAACCTTCTTGAATACGTCTATAAAACCATTCACTATAAAATGCTGGTATATCTGTTCTTTGTCCTGTATTTATAATCATATTTATCACCTACCTTTTTTATTTTAACACACATTCATTTATACAATAAATAAATTGCTTGTTTTATTTATCTCATTTATAATAAATATAAATGGAGGATTTAAGATTATGAATAAAATTTTCTTTTTTGATATAGATGGAACACTTGCTATTCATCATCACATTCCTAAAAATAACCTTAATGCATTAAAGAAATTAAAAGATAAAGGCTATTTAACATTCATATGTACTGGTCGTGCTCCTTTTTATGCCCAAAAGTTATTTAAAGATTTAACATCTGGAATTATTTCATGTAATGGACGTTATATTACTTATCATAATCAAAAAATTTATGGGAGAACTTTTACTCATCATGAATTAAGTGAATATCAAAAAATATTTTGTCAACTTGACTGTGGTTATTTTCTAGTATCTGATGAACAATCTTATATTCAAAATATGACAGAAAAACAAATTAAAGAAGTTCAAAATGAATATGGTATAGATAGAATAACTTTGAATCATAAAAATTTACCATTTTATACTTTTGATATTTTTTACAATTCTTTACAACATAGAGATCAAATTATTGAAACATTAAAAGATAAAATCATTTTTAATGATCATGGTGGACATGGTTCTGGTGATTGTTCAACTATTGAATTTGATAAAGGAAGCGCCATTGCTTATCTCCTTGATTATTTTCATATTTCAAAAGATCATGCTTATGCTTTTGGAGATGGTTATAATGATCAAGCTATGTTTAGAGAAGTTAATCATAAAATAGCTATGGGAAATGCTGTTGATGTATTAAAAAAACAAGCAACATTTATTACAACAGATGTAGATAAAAATGGAATTATTCATGCTTTAAAACATGAAAAAATATTATAAGGAAGATTATTATGAAACAAGAATCATTATTTGAAAATCAAATTCAAGACCCACTGGCAAGTCGTATGCGTCCAACAACACTTCAAGAGTATGTTGGACAAAAACACTTAATTTCAAAAGGAAAACTATTATGGCAACTCATTAAAAATGATACTATTCCCTCAATGATTTTTTGGGGTCCTCCAGGTGTTGGAAAAACAACATTGGCTAGAATTATTGCTCATTGTACACACAGTGAATTTATTGATTTCAGTGCTGTAACAAGTGGTATCAAAGATATTAAAAATGTTATGAAATTAGCACAAGAAAAAAGACAATTAGGTATTCAAACAATTGTCTTTGTCGATGAAATTCATCGTTTTAATAAAGCTCAACAAGATGCTTTTTTACCTTATGTTGAAAAAGGAAGTATTATTCTTATTGGAGCTACAACTGAAAATCCTTCTTTTGAAGTCAATTCTGCCCTCTTATCTCGTTGTAAAGTTTTTGTGTTACATAGCTTAAAAGTAGATGATATTTTTGAATTATTACAGCACACTTTAAAAAGTGAAAAAGGTTATGCTCATGAAAATATAATAATTGATGATGATTGTTTATTTATGATTGCTTCTTTTGCAGCTGGAGATGCAAGAATTGCTCTAAATACATTGGAAATGGTTATTCTCAACAGTTTAAAAGAAGAAAATCAAATTATTGTAAAAAAAGAAACTATCGAACAATGTACAAGTCGAAAATCAATGTTATATGATAAAAAAGGTGAAGAACATTATAATCTTATTTCTGCACTTCATAAATCAATGCGAAATAGTGATGTAGATGCTGCTATCTATTGGTTAGCAAGAATGTTAGAAGCTGGTGAAGATCCACTCTATGTTGCAAGAAGATTAGTTCGTTTTGCAAGTGAAGATATTGGAATGGCAGATAGTCATGCTTTGCAAATTGCTATTGCTGGTTATCAAGCATGTCATTTTTTAGGAATGCCAGAATGTAGTGTTCATTTAACTCATGTCGTTACATATCTTTCTTTATCTGTAAAATCAAATGCTTTATATATGGCTTATGAAACTGCCAAAAAAGATGCAATTCAAACATTAGAAGAACCTGTTCCTTTACATATACGTAATGCGCCAACAAAACTTATGAAAGATTTAGAATATGGGAAAGGATATCAATATGCTCATGATTTTGAAGATAAACTAACAACAATGACTTGCTTGCCTGAATCATTACTTCATCATGAATACTATTATCCTACACAACAAGGAAGTGAAGCCAAAGTCGCTACAAGACTTCAACACATTAAAGAATGGAAAAAGAAAAATCAAAAATAAAAGGTATATAAATTTCATTTTTATCACATGATATATTGAGGTGTTAAAATGAAAGAAGAAAATAATATTGAAAAAGAAGAAAACAAAAAAACAGCAACTAATAATCAATGGACAAATAATCAATTAAAATATTATCCTGATAATCGTGAAAGAAAAGATGGTCCAGGTGGTAATTAAAAGAACTATTCATTTTTGAGGTTATTTCTCAAAAACGAGCAGTTCTTTTTTTTATATTTTCTTTTCTCTTAAGAAAAATATAGAACCCAATACATATTATCGCTGATAAAAGTGAGCCCAATGGTGCAGCCCATCCCATTGGAAATAATGTATCAGGGAAAACTTGTGAAGCAATATATGCACCTGGAATACGTATACAAATAATAGAAATAGTATTATGAATAAATGAAATAAAAGGTTTATTACAACCACAAAAGTATCCACTAAAGCAAAAATGAATACTTGCAAAAATACAGTCCCAAGCATAAGACATAAGATAAAGACTCCCAGCCTTTATAACTTGAGTATCAGAAGTAAACAATGCAAGCATTTGTTGTGGTATCATTTGACAAACTAAAGTACAAATCATTCCAAATGAAACACTAATAATCAATCCATAATATAACATTTGTTTTGCTCTTTCTGGTTTATTTGCTCCCATATTTTGGGCAACAGAAGCTGATAATGCAGACAATAAAGCAGATGGAACTAAAAATAAAAAACTAATAATTTTTTCTGTTATTCCAACACCTGTTGCAAAAATTAATCCTCGACTATTAGCAATAATTGTAATAATAAGAAAAGAAATTTGTATAAATCCATCTTGTAAAGCAATTGGTAAGCCAACTGCTAAAATATTTTTAATAGTTGATATATGAATATGAAAATCAGATTTCTGAACAGAAAAAATAAAAGTATTCCTTAACATATAAATCAATGCAATTATTGTACTTAATACTTGGGCAAGTACAGTTGCTAAAGCAGCTCCTGTTGCTCCCATAGAAAAATAACCAACAAATATATAATCTAATATAATATTTGTAATACATGCAATCAAAACAAAATACATTGGACTCTTTGAATCCCCTGCTCCTCTAAAAATACTGCTGATAACATTATATGAAACAATAAATGGTATACCTATAAAACATATTGTTAAATATGATTTTGTATAAGAAACAGCCTCTAAAGGAGTTGACATAATATCAGTAATAAAAGAAGTACAACTTAATAATAATATAGTCAAAACAACTGATATTCCTAAAAATAAAATAGTTGTATTTCCAACAATAGAAGAAATATCTTTCTTATCATTTCTTCCTACTGCATTTCCAATACGAACAGTTGTTCCCATAGCCAAACCAATAATAACAACAGTTAACATATGCATAAATTGACTTCCAATAGACACAGCTGAAATAGCATCAGCATTATTAAACTGTCCAACTATATATAAATCAGCCATTCCATAAAAAGTTTGTAAAAAACTTGACATTAAATAAGGAATAGCAAACATAACTAAAACTTTTAAAACATGTCCTTCAGTTAAATTCTTCTTCATATCATCACTTCTTTCCACATATACCCCATTTTAACAAATTCATATATAATTAACAATTCTTTTATTTCTATGAATTTGTTTAATAAAAAATATAATGTTATTGAATAACATTATATTCATGACTTTATTTAATCATTTGATAAATATTCTTTAATGGAATATTTTTTTCCTGTGATATTCTTTTTAAATCCTCATATTCTGGATAATAATATGTTTCACCATCAAAAACAACTTTTTTAGCTTTCACTTTTCCATACTTTGTATCCATATCAACTATTTCTCGTTCTAAGATTGTTCTTTGCTCATATCTATATCGAATACCGATTGTTGTTGTTTGTTTAAAAATAATAGCTTGTAATTCTTTTAAATTATCTTCATAACAAACAACAGTCAAACGATATGCTGGTCTATTCTTTTTCATATAAATAGGCGTAAAAAACGCATCTAATGCACCATTTTCAAATAACATTTCCATTGTATAACCAAGAATTTCACCACTACAATCATCAATATTTGTTTCCATAACAATAACATCATTGAAAGGAGTATCAATAGTTCCAAATGAGACTTTTAAAACATTTGGAATCTTTAAATCTTTACTTCCACATCCCCATCCTACTTGTTTGACATTCATCAAAGGCATAGAACCATATGTTTCTGCTAATTCTGCAATAATAGCTGCTCCAGTAGGTGTAACCAACTCTGTATCAATATCTATTTGTCTTGTTATAACATCACTTGCTGCAAAAATTTCACTTGTTGCAGGAACTGGCACAGAAATAGTTCCATGAGCACATTCAATAAAACCATAGCCATCATTTACTACACTACTATAAATTTTATCAGGATTTAAATAATGAATTAAAATAGCAGTTCCAACAATATCAACAATAGAATCAATAGCTCCTACTTCATGAAAATGAACATTTTCTAAAGCTTCATTATGCACCTTACTTTCAGCTAAAGCTACTCTCATAAATATTTTTTTAGAAAGCTCCTTTGCGTTTTCATCAATATCGCTTTCATCTATAATTTTATTCACATCAAATAAATTACGATGCTCATGATGATGATGGTGATGTCCATGATGATGACTATGCTCATGACTATGTTCGTGATGATGCTTATGATGGTGTTCTAAATGAACATCTACATAGGTTCCAGTAATACCATTCTTTTTTGTTTTTGATATATGCATATGATAACCATCAATATGTAATTTATTTAATTCATTTTCTAAATATTGAGAATCATCACATAGTTCCAATAATGCTCCCAATGTCATATTACCACTAATTCCACTACTACAATCAAAATATAATACTTTCATTAACGCTTTCCTCCTAAACAATTAATAGTGTGTGCCATATATCCAGCACCAAAACCATTGTCAATATTCACAACACTCACTCCACTTGCACAACTATTTAACATAGATAAAAGAGCTGAGAGTCCATGAAAATTAGCTCCATAACCAACAGAGGTAGGAACAGCAATCACTGGCACAGAAACCAAACCACCTACAACAGATGCTAGAGCACCTTCCATTCCTGCAATAACAATAATGACACTTGCTTGATTCAAATCATTCATTCGATTTAATAAACGATGCAATCCTGCAACACCCACATCATTAATCTGAATAACTTCATTTCCTAAAAACCGAGCAGTAATGGCTGCTTCATTAGCAATAGGTAAATCACTTGTTCCAGCACAAACAACAGCTATTAAACCCTTATTCATTGAAAATGGTTGTCCATTATATACAAAAGTTTGTGATAATTGATCATATTGAAAATTAGGAAATTGTTCTTTTAAATAATTATATTTTTCTAAATTAACTTTTGTAGCAAGAATATTTTGTTGATTATGTTTTAACATTTGACTAATAATTCCTGCTATTTGTTCTTTTGTTTTACCAGCTCCATAAATAATTTCAGGAACTCCTGTTCTTTTTTGACGATCATAATCTATACAGGCATAATCTTCTTGATGTTGTAATAAATCTAATGCCTCATTAATATCTATTTCTTGGTTCTTAACTTTTTCTAAAATATCTTTTATTTCCATAATCTACCTCTGATAACGATATGGTAATTCTAAGCCATTATCTTCTAATAATTTTTGATTTGTTAAAATATCATTTGTCAAACCTTGAGCAATCACTTTTCCTTCATTTAAAAGAATAACTTCATCAGCAATATCCAAAGCCATATCTAAATCATGACTTGCTATAATTAAAGTTTTATGCATATCCTTTAATATATTTATAACTTGTCTACGACTACCTGGATCTAAAAATGATGTTGGTTCATCCATAAGAATAATATCTGGTCTCATGATAAGTATACAAGCTATTGCTACCATCCTTTTTTGTCCACCAGAAAGTCTATGACTAGAACGATACAATAACTGCTCAAAAGCAAATTGACTTGTTATAATATCTATACGTTGTTTTATTTCTTCCTGAGATAATCCTTGATTAATCAAACCAAAAGCCAAATCATCATAAATTGTACTCATAAATAACTGATGATCAGGATTTTGAAAAACTAAGCCTACTTTATTTCTAATCTCAAGAAGATGATCTTTATCTAAGTTCAAATGATCAATACATATACTTCCTTGAAAATCAACAATTCCCACTAAAGTTTGAAGTAACGTTGATTTTCCACTTCCATTTTTTCCAATTATCACTGTACACTGATTTTCTTTTAACTCTAACTGAAGATGATCTAATGCTTTTATTTCTTGATTATATATCACTGAAACATCTTTTACATTAATCATAAACAAACCACCTTTACAAGTACAATAACTGCAACAATTATCATTAATAAAAATACATTCTCTAGCCCAAATGATTGATGATTTGTATAAATTTTATTCATATCAAACCCTCTACATTTCATACAATTATAAATACTTTGACTTTTATTTAAACTTCTTATTAATAAATGACCTACAAAACTTCCCATATCCTTTAATTCAATAGCTTTAGATTTTGGACTTCTTAATAAGTAAGATTTACTCATTATTTGAGCTTCATTTAAAAATACAAAGATATATCTATAAGTCATTATTAATTGTAAAACAAACATTGCAGGAACTTTCAAATATATCAACTCACTTGCTAGAGCATCAAACGATGTTGTTGCAATAAGAAGATAGGCAACACATAAACATAAAAATGTTTTCACAAAAATCAAAAGACATAATATCACTCCTTGTGATACTCTGATTCCATAATAATAAACAATTTGTTGATTAAAAATCAAAAAAGATAATCCTAAACATAATGATAATGGTAATCCAATCAATCCTCTTTTTATAAATTTACGATAAGAAATATGTGCTATATAAGCAATCATAAAAATGATAAACATATCTACTAATAATTCTATCATTTGATAAGTCGATAAAATAGAAATAATCATAAGAATACTTCCTACTAATTTAACAATAGGATGAAGACGATGAATAAATGTATCTCCTATAGCAAAATCATCTAAATCACCCATATTGATTAATGCATTTAATAGTCTATCCATTTTTATTTTTCCTTGAAACAAAATAACCAATAGTTCCAATCAATAATAAAGTCATCGCACCTCCAACAATCCCTGAAGTAGAAACCCCTAAATCATGTTCACTATCAATAAAATGATAATCAGGTAAAAAAGCTGTTGTTTCTTGAACATCAGCAAGTGCTTCTTTAATATCTCCATTTGCTTCTATTTCAGCACTTCCTGTTATACCACCAATAGACCACTCTAATCCATCAGGATACTCAGATGCAAATAATGATAATCCACCACCAATAAATATAATAGAAACAATAAAAACTTGTATTAATTTCTTTGTTTCAATATGTTTAAAAGAATGTTCCAATAAAGCATGATCAATCATTTGTGAATTTTCTTTATAAACATAACTAACAATAAATGCTGTAATAAGTCCCTCAATAAACCCAATAGCAAAATGGATTGGTAACATCAAAACAAGAAATGATGAAAAAGGTAATGCTGTTACTTGTGAAAAAACAGTTTGTAAAACAACTGATAAGGCTCCTAATTCTAGCCCCACAACAACACCTATTAAACTTGTCATCATAATTCTTTTTGAATTTAAATGATTTTTTAATAATGGTTTTATAATAAATGGATAAGCAATAAAACAAGGAATAACTCCCATATTAAACATATTACATCCTAACGCTAATAAACCCCCATCACCAAAAAATAAACATTGAATGATTAAGACTGAACATAATGATAAAAAAGCAGGATATTGTCCTAAGACCATACACAATAAAATACCTCCTCCAATATGTCCACTACTTCCTGTTCCAGGAATTGTAAAATTAATCATTTGTGCAACAAAAACAAATGCACCCATAACTGCCATCATTGGTATTTTATGTTCATCTTTTAAATTATTCATTTTTTTCATAGAAAAAATAATAAAAAGAAAACTTACTAATAAAAAGATAATACCAATAGGAACAGAAATAAGTCCATCTGCCATATGCATTAATAATATATTCATAAATACTCTCCTTCTTCAAGGATTCATTCACTTCTTCTTATACTTCATGTATAAGGAATTACTTCAATACTTTTATAAAATCTTTAATATATTCTTGAATTGTCTTAGTTTCAATACCTAAAACATGTCCACTACATTGACTTACAGGAATTAAATATTTTTGAGCCTCACTACAACTTATTGCTTGAGCCATTATTGGGGATATTTCTCCATACATAGAATTACCAAAAACAATACCAATAGGTCCAACAATTAAACTCGCATTTTTAGCATTATAAACAACTGCATTTTCACCAGTAGCAACCACATCTGCCCCTGCTTTTTTCATGTTATGAGTTGCTGCACTATTTGTCCCTACTGCAACGATAAACATATCTGGAAACTCCTTCTTTACAGCTTCAATAATACTTTTACCAATCCCTCCACCTTGTCCATCAATTACTAAAATATTCATATTTTACCTATCATAACTTCCACTAGTTATGCCTTTCAAATCTAATGTAACATAATCAAATCCTAATCTTTCAAAATCATCAATCAATTGTTTATCATTCAACAATATTTCAAAATATTTTTTTTCTACTTCAATACGAGCCAATTTATCATGAACTCTAACACGTACATGATATATCCCTTTTTGATGAAGTAAAGCTTCTGCTTGACTTACTCTATCTAACTTTTCCTTTGTTAGAAGTGTATCATAAGGAAAACGTGATGCTAAACAGGCATTTGCTGGTTTAGCATATGTAGAAATACCTAAATATTGTGAATAATGACGAATCATCTTTTTTGTCATCCCAACCTCAGATAAAGGAGAAATTATCCCCAATTCTTGGCAAGCTTGAATTCCTGGACGATAAACTCTTTCATCATCACTATTTTTTCCATCTAAAACATATTCAATATGATGACATTGCGCCTGTTCAATGACTTTTGTCATAATCATTTTTTTACAAAAATAACAACGGTCTTTACGATTATGAAGAAAAGCTTCATTATCAAAAACATCAACATGAACAACTTTATATCGACCATCTTTTATTAAGCTCTTTGCTTCTGTAATGTCCTCCTTAGACATCATATCTCCAACACATAAAACAGCCAATACATGTTCATGACCAAGTGTTTCAACAGCAACTTGATATAAAAAATGCGAATCACATCCACCACTATAAGCAATCGCTACATCTTGATATGTTTTTAACAACGCTCTTAATTGTTGTAATTTTTCCACATCTTTCCCCTTTCATCAAAAATATTAGTTATATATCCTTATTAAAAAATAAAAATATAATCATTTTTAAATCATTAAAAACAAACCCCTAGCTTTTAATATTCAACTATAAAATAATTCACAATAGTTTTTAAATTCATTTGATTCAAATCATCAGGAAATGTAATTAATATTTTAAAGCCATAAATATACTTTATTTCAATTACTGTCAATTTTATCATCCCTTGACATTTTGAATAAATTAATATAATTTCATCATCACTTCACTGTTGTTTAAAACATTTAATATTTTTAACAAACATAATATAAACACTTTTCAATTATACCTCTTGGAGTTGACTCTATGTCAAGAATTATTTTATACTATTTCAATAAAACTATCTTGAATTTTAAACATACTATTTTAACAAACACAAAACATTCTATTTTTTTAACTTATCAACAATCTTTTATTATATAAAAATTTCTATTAAATAATCATCTTCTTTTCCACAAAAAATAATTTCTTAAATTTATTATTAAAACTTCTTTTATTTGAACTTATCTAGCAAGTCATATCACAATTTTATCATAAACAATTCCTTTTTCATATTTCTAAATCATTTCAAACATATTATTAATATTTAATCTTCTAAAGCATTATATACTTGTTTTAAAAATTGTTCTACAATAGGCGATAAAACTTGATGTTTTTTCCATACAAGAACACATCCTGTTTTTAAAGTCGGATAAAATGGAACAAAAGTAACTTCATCTTGTGAATAATGATAAAAAGCTCCTTCTATTGAAATAACGCTTCCTAAATCTTGTTTTACTAAGGAAATCGCATTTGATAATAAATTATATGTCGCTAAAAAATGTAATTTTTCATAATCTTCTTGAAACCAACTTGCTATTTCATTTTGTACAATTGAACGATTTGTATTCAATAATGGAATATTCATTAAATCTTGAGAAACAATGTACTTTTTTTGAGATAGTAAATTATTTTTATGAACAATAATCCCCCATCTTTCTTTTTGAGGCAATCTTATAAAATCATATTTTTCAATATCAACTGGTTCCAATAGAATACCTATATCAATAATTCCTTGATCAATTCTCTCTTTGATTAAATCTGCATTACCAGTATAAAAATCATATGTTACTTGAGGATATTTTTGTGAAAATGATTGAATAATACATGGCAAGAATATATATGTAGCTGAACATTCTGCTGCTCCAATAAATAACTTTCCATTCATATTTTCATCTTCATTAAATAATTCTTTTTCAGTTTTATCAACTAAATTCAATATTTCATCTGCTCTTCTATATAATAACATCCCTGCATTTGTTAATTTTACTTTTCTTTTTCCCCTAATCATTAATGGTTTCCCTATTTCCTCCTCCAATTGCATCATTTGTCGACTTAAAGTAGGCTGAGTAATATGTAAAACTTCTGCAGCACGGGTAATATTTTCTTCTCTTGCTATTGTTAAAAAATAATAAAGTGTCCTCAATTCCATAAAAATATTTCTCCCTTTTCAATAATTATTTCTTACTATATATCAATCATTATACAATATTTTTGTAATAAAAAAAGATTTCGTTATACAATGATTCGAAATCTTTAAATAGTATGAATAAACTATCTTCTTGGTGTTGCCATTTGAGCCCAAGTATAAGCCTTTCCTTTCAAAGTTATTGACATTTGGTAGATATTTTCTGGCCATGTGCCACCACCAAATCCACCATCACCAATAGCATGGACATCACAACCAGTTTGTTTCATCATTAAAGTAATTTGTCTTATTGTGTCTACATCAGCAGCTTCAACATTACTATTAAGAAATGACATTGCTAAAGCCCCTTTTCTATGAGTATACTCAATAAGTTCTCTAATTCTTTCTACTGTAATTCCATGTCTTGAACCTGGTGCAGGAAAATCAATAATATCTGCTCCAGCATCAATTAATTGATCAATGATATCTTTGGCATCATAATCAGCTAATGGATCACCTAATACTTTTTCAACAATTCCATCTTCCCATTTTCCAGCAAAAATTAATATATCTTCACCACATATTTCTCGACATTCTTTTGTAGCACGAACAACATCTTTAATTGATGTTCCACTTCCTGGGTTGCCACCTAGTATGATAAAAGAAACACCCCATTGTTTTGCTTTTAAAATATTCTCTTTTGAATACATCATACATGAAAGATCATACATTTTAGAAGAAGTTAAATCAACCTTTTCTCCTGGACAACCCATATAAATACCAACTGGACGTCCTCCAACTAATTCTTTTAAACCCTGATAATCATATCCTTGCATTCCTGGACAACTTGCTGGATTTGAAAAATCAAATCCATTTAATAAAACCATATCAGCTCCAAAAGCAAACATTAACTCTGTACTTGTGCAATTAGGAAACAATATTGGATTTTTTAAATATGTTTGTCCCATTAAAACTCTACCTTCAGATTTTAAAATTGATTCTCTTAATTCACGACCTGTATATGTAGATATTTTTGAAGGTTTTGCACTCATTAATCTTATAACATTCTCATGTAATTCCATTTTATTATTCCTCCATTTTCATATACATTCATTTTACAATAATTTTATATTATTTTCTATGGAACAACTCGTCATAAAATATGCCATTACTATTCAAAAGAACTTATATTTTTTAAGATTTACATCCCTAATACTATTCCTATTACTCTAACGAGTAAAGCTCCTATCCATGCAATTATACATTGTCCAACCACAACACAAATTGCCCATCTTCCTCCAAGTTCCCTCTTAATAGATGCTATTGCAGCAATGCAAGGTGTATAAAGTAAACAAAAAACAAGTAAACTCATTGCCGCTAGTGATGTAATTGAAGATATCAAACATGATGTTGAGCCATAAAGTATAGATAAAGTTGATACAACACTTTCCTTTGCCATAAATCCTGTAATCAATGATGTTGAAATTCTCCAATCACCTAAGCCTAAAGGCATAAAAATAGGTGTAAGCCATCCTGCTATCATTGCAAGAATACTATGATGTGAATCACTGACAATATTCAATTGTAAATCAAAAGTTTGTAAAAACCATATAAAAATAGTTGCTATAAAAATAACAGTAAAAGCCCTTTGTAAAAAATCTTTTGCTTTTTCCCACAGTAATTGAGTTACATTCTTTAAACTAGGCATACGATAATGTGGTAATTCCATCACAAAAGGAACCGCTTCTCCTTTAAACATAAATTTACCAATAATCAAAGCCATTAAAATCCCTACAATAATGCCTGTAAAATACAAACCAATCATTATTATTGCTCCACTTTTAGGAAAAAATGCAGCTGTAAAAAAAGCATAGATTGGTAATTTTGCAGAACAACTCATGAAAGGTGTTAATAAAATTGTCATCTTCCTATCTCTTTCAGAAGGCAAAGTTCGGCTAGCCATAACTCCTGGAACAGTACATCCAAATCCAATTAACATTGGAACTATACTTCGACCAGATAAACCAATTCTTCTTAAAAGTTTATCCATTACAAATGCAATCCTTGCCATATATCCACTATCTTCTAATAATGATAAAAACAAAAACAAAGTAACAATGGTTGGTAAAAAACTTAAAACACTTCCAACACCATTAAAAATACCATCTATAATCAAAGACTGTAAAACAGTATTCACATGAGAAGAAACAAGAAGCATAGATACAAAATCTGTAAACTTTGTAATAATAATTTCTAAGATTTCAGATAAACCTGCTCCTATAACATTAAATGTTAACCAAAATATTATAGACATAATACCTATAAATGCTGGAATAGCTGTATACTTTCCTGTCAAAAAACGATCTATTTTCATACTTCTTAAATGTTCTTTACTTTCGCTAGGTTTTATAACTGTTTTTTGACACACTTTTCTAATAAAATGAAAACGCATATCAGCAATAGCAGCAGCATGATCTAATCCTCTTTCACATTCCATTTGTTGAATAATATGTGCTAACATATCTTTTTCATTTTGATCTAAATCTAACTGTTCTAAAATAAGTTGATCTCCTTCAGCTAACTTACTTGCTGCAAAGCGAATAGGAATTCCAACATTTTTAGCATGATCTTCTATTAAATGCATAATTGCATGTAAGCACCTATGAACAGCACCATTATGGTCATTAACATCACAAAAGTCTTGTCTACCATGTTTTTCTTGATATTTAGCAATATGTATAGCATGATCAACTAATTCTTGAATGCCTTCATTCTTAGAAGCGACGATTGGAATAACAGGAATTCCTAATATTTTTTCCATTTCATTAACAAGGATTGAGCCTCCATTTTCCCAAACTTCGTCCATCATATTCAAAGCTAAAACCATAGGCATATCTAATTCTAATAATTGCATTGTTAAATATAGATTTCTTTCAATATGAGTTGCATCAACAATATTAATAATCCCTTTAGGAGAATCCTTTAAAACAAATTCACGTGTAACAATTTCTTCTTTAGAATATGGAGACATAGAATAAATACCTGGTAAATCAGTAATAAGAGTATTATGAAAACCTTTGATACTACCATCTTTTCTATCAACAGTAACACCAGGAAAATTTCCTACGTGTTGATTAGAACCAGTCAATTGATTAAATAATGTTGTTTTTCCACAATTTTGATTTCCAACTAAAGCAAAAGTTAAAAGTTCATTATCAGAAAGAGGATTCTCAGTTTCTTTACTATGATACTTCCCACCTTCTCCTAAACCAGGATGAAAAATATCTTTTTTATCTTCATAAATATTTTCTTCTTTTTTAATATCATGAATATTATAAATCTCTATTTTTTCAGCATCAGCTAATCGTAATGTCAATTCATAATTATGTAATCGAATCTCTATAGGATCTCCCATTGGTGCATGCTTAACCATAAAAACTTCTACACCAGGAATAATTCCCATATCTAAAAAATGTTGTCTTAAAGCACCTTCTCCTCCAACTGATAGAATAGTCGCTGCTTTTCCTATTGGCAATTCTTTTAAATTCATTGTTATCATCCTTTGACTCTTATATTAAGATTTTCTTATAAGAGTTAGTTTATGCTACTTCATTTTATTTGTCAAGACATGTAACTTATATAAGAAAAAGAACCTATAAAATAATTATATTTTATTTTGTCATTTTTTTATATATTCATTTGTATAAAATGAATATACCAATTGTATAACCATTACACACCAAATAACTGGTTCACAAAAAATAACTGCCATATAATGAAACTGAGGAATAAATACAAGAACAAAGATAATCTTTCCAACAAATTCTATAACACTAGAAATAAGTGGTAATATTTTTTTACCTAATCCTTGTAAAGCATACCTTGTTTGCATAAGAATACCTAAAATAGCATAAAATGGACCTACAATTATTAAATATAATGATCCATTATCTAATACAATTTGTTCATTTGAACCAGATATAAATTGAATCAAATCTTTAGAAAAAACTAATAAAACAATAGAAACTCCTATTGCTAAAATAATGTCATAAAGATATGCAATATGCATTGCTTCTCTAATCCTTTGATATTGTTTTGCCCCTCTATTTTGAGAAACAAATGTTGATATTGCAAGTGCCATAGCCACAAATGGCATATTAAAAAACATATAAAGTTTTCTAGCTGCTGTATGCCCTGCAATAGTTAAATAACCCAAACCATTTATTCCATATTGTAAAATAACTGAACCTGCTGAAACAATACAGCTCATAAACCCCATTGAAAAACCTTGTCCTAATAATTCCTTATATAATTCTTTATCTAAAATAAAATGCTTTCGAGATGGTAACAATATTTGAGATTTTTTTATAATATAAAAAATACATAAAACAACTGAAAAAGCTTGAGAAAAAACTGTTGCAATAGCTGCTCCCTTAACACCCATATTCCATTGTGTAATAAACAATAAATCTAATATAATATTTAAACAAGAAGAAACAACTAAAAATATTAATGGCATAACACTATTACCAATAGCTCTCATTAATCCTGCACATAAATTATATGCAAACATAACAATAATAAATAATGTAATCATAGATATATAGCTATATGCTTCCTGAATAATCTCTTTAGGTGTCTTTAATACTTCTAATAAAGGATATAATATTATACTCCCTAACACTGTAATTATTAAAGAAACAGCAATTCCAATAACAATAGAACTTGCTACGGATTTTTTCAATAATGTTTCATCTTTTGATCCAAAACTCCTTGCAGTTACAATTGTTAAACCATTTCCAATTCCTAAAGCAAAACCAACTAATAAATCATAAATAGAAGTACATGCCCCTATTGCTGCCAATGATGCATCTCCTAAACAATGTCCTACAATCATTGTATCAACAGTATTATATAATTGTTGAAAAATATTTGATATTAGCAATGGAATAGCAAAAATAACTAATGACTTTAAAATACTTCCATTTAATAAATCAACATCTAAAGACAATAATCCTTTTTTCTTACTATTCATATTTTATCTCCTCTCTTTTTATAATTGATATCATCATTATCATATGAAATGAAAAAGTTCATATTAATTATGAACTTTTAATACTTTATCATTTTTTATTAGGTAAAATCAAATTTAATAAAACTCCTACAATAGCAGCCAATGCTGTTCCAGATAAAGTCGCACTTCCACCAAGTGGGAAGACAGCCCCACCTAATCCAATAACTAACATAGCAGAAGCAATAATCAAATTTCTTTGTTTAGAAAAATCAACTTGTTCATCTATCAAAATTCTTAAACCATTGCTTGCTATAACACCATATAATAAAATACTCATTCCACCAAGTACGCAAGATGGTATTGAACTAATAATCGCAGAAATTTTTCCACAAAATGACAAGATTATTGCAATAAATGCTGCTCCACAAGTTACATAAACAGAACCAATTCTTGTCAAACCAATAACTCCTGTATTTTCTCCATATGTTGTATTAGCAGGTCCTCCTAAAAAAGCTGATATAGCAGTTGCAACACCATCTCCAATTAATGTTCTATCTAATCCTGGATCTTTTAAGAAATTTTTTCCACAAATTTTTCCTAATACTGTATGATCTCCTATATGTTCAGAGATTGTTACAATAGCAACTGGTAAAATAGCTAATGTTTCAGGACCAAAATAAAATTTATATTCTTTAAATCCAGCTAAAGAAAATGGAAAAGCAAACTCAGGAATGGAAAACCATGAAGCTTTTTCAACAACACTAAAATCAACAAGCTGGAAACATATTGATAAAAGATAACCAACAATAATAGCAATCAGAAATGGTACAATTTTTAAAAATCCTTTAGCTTGACTAGAAATCAATGCTGCAACCATAAAAGTTACTATGGCAACAATCATAGGAGCAACAGGTCCATCTGATACAAAACCAGCATTTTGAATTGCACTCCCTGCAAGCCCTAATCCAATAACAGCAATCATTGGTCCAATTACAATTGGAGGCAATAATTTATCAATCCATTCCTTACCAATAAACTTAATGATCAAAGCAACAATAACATATATTAGTCCAACAAGCATTAATCCTGTTTGAGCAGCTGAAATATCACCACCCATAGCTTCAACAGCCAAAATAACAGCACTAATATAAGCAAAAGATGAACCTAAATAAACAGGAACTTTTTTCTTTGTACAAAGTGTATAAATCAATGTTCCTACACCAGAAGCAAACAATGCCACTGAAACAGGAAAACCAGTCATCATTGGAACAAGAATAGTTGCTCCAAACATTGCAAATACATGTTGAAAACTTAAGAAAAGCCATTGCAATAAATCAGGTTTTTCATCAACATCTACAATTAAATTTTTTTCTTTCTCCATTTTTCTTCTCCCCTTTTTTACGCATTTTAAACATCATATCAAATTTTTTGACAAAAGTCTTTATTTTTATTTATATATCAAAAAATAATTTCTACATTAAAGCTCAAATATGACATTAGTAATTCAAACCTTATTTATATTGAAAACAATATTTACAAAATATAATAAAAAAATGAATAATATACTTATTCTTCAAAAATATCAATATAATATATATCATCAAATTTTATTTTTTTACCACATTTTAAAATAATATATTGTTTATATTCATCTAATTGAATCACTTGATCAATAATACTTAAATAATCTCCTCCCTCTTTCTGACTATCTTTTTGAAAATAAGTCAAAGATATTCGAGGATTTAACTTAAAAACATCATAAAGATAATTTAAATTCTGCCTAATATTATGAATTTGATCTTCATTTAATTCTCTTTTTTGTTCTATTAATCTAGCTGCTTCTTGAATAGAATCATGATATCCTGTTAATGCAGAGAAAGGTAAAAATTGAGCTGCTCGTTTATACATTGGCATTTGTGGATGGATTTGAGAAACAGGATGTAATAAATGAATGATATCATCATAATTTTTCATGCTTTATGTCCTCCTATTTGATTATTTTTATCTCTTGTTGTAGCATCTTCTTGTAAATCCATAACTTTTAAAATACTATTTTTCCCATATTTCTTCTTAATATCTATAATCGCTTTCTGTAATCTTTTTTCTTCTTCTAGCTGTATTTTTTCTTTTTCTATTTGTTCCTGATTCAACTCAAAATATGAAAACAAATCTAATTGTTCATAAAATTCTTGGCTATCAACACTTTGACTAGTAGTCAAATGATTAACAGATATATTTAATCTTTTAATAAATAAATTCTTATTAACAATATTCTCATATAATTCTATTATTTTTTGAGTCATGAGTTTTGTTGATGATGTTGGAAATTTCATATGAATTGTTCCACCATCTTGTTTAGGCATTATTCTTCCATACATATCTTTTGTTATTTTTCCATAATATTTAGCATTCGATTTATCAATAATATCATATCCTATATTCAAAGTAATTTGATCAGTAACCAAATTTTTATCAACTAATTCTAAAGATAATAAATCAATCATTTCTTTTATTATTATTTTTGCTTTATCATATGAATATGGTTTGGGTAAAACTTGACTAGAAGATATACTTTTATCTTGTGGTTTATATGCTTTTATATCCCTAATAGTACAAGGCTCATAACCCCATGCATGATCAATAATCAATTCAGCATAAATACCAAACATACTATATAAAAGCTCTTCATTATAAAAATCTTTTCTTTTTCCTATTGAACATCTTGCAATATCCCCCATAGTATAAAGATGTTTATTTTCTAATTTTTTTGCATACCCATGACCTATTCTCCAAAAATCAGTAATAGGCGTATGATTCCATAATAATTTTCGATAAGTCATTTCATCTAGTTCAGCAATTCTATTTCCATTTTTATCAGGTTGAATATGTTTAGCTACAATATCCATAGCGACTTTACATAAATATAAATTTGTACCAATTCCTGCTGTTGCAATTATTCCTGTTGTTTTATAAACATCTTTGATTATTGTTTGGGTTAATTCATATGCTGTCATCTTATATGTTTTTAAATAATGTGTTATATCTATAAAAACTTCATCAATAGAATAAACATGAATATCTTCTGGAGCAATATATTTTAAGTATATATTATAAATTTTTGTACTATATTTCATATAATAAGACATTCTTGGTGGTGCAATAATAAATGATAATGCTAAATGTGGATTGTTTTTTAATTCATCAACATGAAATGATTTTTCAACTAACTGTTTATTTACTTTTCTTTCTCTTTGTTTATTAATTTGTTTAACTTTTTGAATCACTTCATAGAGTCTAGCACGTCCTGATAATCCATAAGCTTTAAGAGATGGAGAAACTGCTAAACAGATTGTTTTCTCTGTACGACTTACATCTGCAACAACTAAATGTGTTGTTAATGGATTCATATGTCTTTCTACACATTCAACTGATGCATAAAATGATTTTAAATCTATTGCTATATAAATAGAGTCTTTATCCATTATCATTCACCTCTATTTATAGTATCTATATGATTTTTTATAATTATTCTTTTATAATAAAAAAAGAATATATTTTCTATATTCCTTCTTATTAATTAAATAATTTTAAATTTTGTCCATACTTTTGATTGGTATCTAAAATAAAATATAACTCCTCGTATTGTCCAATCTAAACACATAGCTAATGCAATACCTATAACACCTAGATCTAAATATACTCCTAATAAAATAGAGAAAATAAATCTTCCCAATACTGTTGATAAAATAGAAACAATCATAGTAAACTTAATATCGCCTGCAGCTCGTAATCCATTACTCAAGGCTCCAGAATATGGTAATGCAAATCCATTAAATATATTATGAATCAAAACCAACCAAATAATCATTTCTTTTGTTTGATTTGATATATTATAAAATTGTAAGAATATTGGTGTAATTGCAAAAACAAATATATTCCATCCTACTGCTAATATGACTGTCCATTTCATTAATATTTTAAAATATTGATCTGCTGCTTGAATATCATTTGCGCCCATACATTGGCCTATGACTGTAATAAATACTGGTGCCATTGTAGAATTCATTAAAGCTGCTAATGACCAAATACTTTGGGCGATTCCATTGGCTGCTATTTGATATGTTCCAAATAAAGCAACAACACTACTTAATGCTACTTTGATAAATTGAAAAATTCCATTCTCTATACCATTAGGAATAGCAATATTTAAAACTTTTTTTAATATCTCTTTATCCCACATTAATATATCCTTATGAGTATAATAGGTTTTTAGAGAACGATTAAAACATAAATATGTGATAACTATTGCAGAAAATAATCTTGCTATTAAAGATGGAATAGCAACACCTGCAACTCCAGCTTTCAATATATACACTCCTATAATATTTCCAATCACATTAATAATATTAGATGCAATAGAAATATACATAATCATATTTGTTTTAGCCATACTTCTATATAAAGAAGCTCCAGCATTATAAATGGCTAAAGCAGGATATGAAAATGCTGAAATTTTTAAATATATCATACAAGCATCCATAACATTATTTTCTACCTTACCAAATAAGATAGTCAATAATACTTTATCAAAAGATAATACAATAATAGAAACAAATACTGAAAAAACACAAGAGAACATTAATAATTGACTTGATGCTCGTATGCTATTTTTTTGATCTTTATGTCCTATATATTGACTAATCACAACTGCCCCACCAGAAGCTAAAGCCGTAAATAAAAAAATAAATATAGTATTAAAACTATTAACAAGTGAAACTCCTGATACAGCTGCTTCTCCACAATAACTTACAACAAATGTATCAACTATTCCAACCAACATAACAAGTAATTGTTCAAAAAACAATGGAATAATCATATCTTTTAAATCTTTATTAGAAAACATTTTGATTCTCCTTTATTTATATTAATTATATTTATATTAAAATAGATTACCATCAATGTCTAATACCTATTCTGTATTCTTATTCATGCCTAAATGACATAATTATTATTTACTAATTAAAAAAGCTAACTTATTGTTAGCTTCTTCATTATAATATTTCTTTTGGATCTTTATAAACACCATTCAAAGCCTCAGCAACAGCTTGACATGTAAATACTCCTTGATGTGTATTTAATCCTTTCATAAATCCCTCATCTTGTTTTAAAGCATCTAATCCCAAATGAGCAAGTTTTAAGATATAAGGTAATGTAGCATTAGATAAAGCCATTGTTGACGTTCTTGGAACTGCTCCTGGCATATTAGCAACAGAATAATGTAAAACACCATATTTTTCAAATGTTGGATGATCATGAGTAGTTGTATGATCACATGTTTCTATACAACCTCCTTGATCAATAGCTACATCTACAATTGCACTTCCCTTTTTCATAAGTTTAACCATATCTTTAGTTACTAATTTTGGAGCTTTTGCTCCAGGAATTAAAACAGCACCAATAACTAAATCTGCTGTCTTTAACGATTCTTTTAAATTATATTCATTATTATAGATTGTATGAATTGTTCCATTACTTACATCATCTATATACGCCATTCTTTGAGCATCAATATCAAAGACTTGTACTTGTGCCCCTAATCCACTTGCTATACGAGCAGCATTAAATCCAACAACACCACCACCAATAATAACAACATTTGCAGGCATAACACCAGGAACTCCACCTAATAAAATACCACTTCCACCATTTGATTTCTGTAACATATTAGCACCTACTTGAACAGCCATTCTTCCAGCCACTTCACTCATTGGTGTTAATAATGGTAAAGAATTATTCTTTGAAACAATAGTTTCATATGCAATAGCAGATGTTTTTGATTGAATAAGTGCATCTGCAAATGGTTTATCATTAGCAATATGAAGATAAGTAAAGACTAATTGATCTTCTCTTAAATATTTATATTCACTTTCTAAATATTCTTTCACTTTCACAATTAAATGAGCTTTAGCAAAAACTTCTTCAACATTGCAAAGAGTTGCTCCTGCATTTTGATATTCTTCATCACTAAATCCACTTCCAATTCCTGCCCCTTTTTCAACTAAAACACTATGTCCTTCTTTAACAAGTGCATATGCTCCTGCAGGTGTTAATGAAACTCTATTTTCATTATTTTTTATTTCTTTTGGTATCCCAATAATCACATTTATCACTCCATTTCTATTTAAGCATTATATCATATAATTTTGCTTATATGCAATAAATCACTACAAATTAGTTTCTTAATAATTTTCAATATATGATAACTTATTTATTCATATAAATACTTTAAAATATTAAAAAATTTTAATTGTTTCAAATATTCTATAATTATGAAATTTAATAATATAAATAAATTTTTATTTAACTTCAATTTTTTGCAAATTCCTTATAATAATCTTCATATCACCTTTTTCTTCATCAATAAAACTATTAAAATAATCTAAATAATAAAAAAACCTGAATTCATCAGGCTTTTTACATCTATAAGTATTTAACAACATTATAAAGTATCTTATTCAACACCTACAATAAATGAATAAACAGGTTGTTTACCTTCAACACATTCTAATTCTGCTTCAAATGTATCTTCAACATATTCCTCTATCACTTCAACTTCTTCCTTAGTTACATCTTCTCCATAAATCAAAGTAATAATTTCAGAATCATCATCTACAAGTTGATTTAATGTTTCCTTTAATGCATCAATTTTATTTGGTAAACATGCTGTTATCTCTTTTTCACATAATGCCATATAATGATTTGCTTTAATATCTACACCATCAATATTTGTATCTTTAATTGCAAATGTTACTTGTCCAGTTTTCACATTAGCAATCGCTTCTTTCATTTCATCTAAATTTTCTTCTAAAGATACTTCTGGATTATACATAATACATGCAGATAATCCTTGTGGTATTGTTTTAGAAGGAATAACTTTTACATCAATTTCATCTTCCAAAATAATAGAAGCTTGTTGTGCAGTCATAACAATATTAGAATTATTTGGTAAAATAATAACATGCTTTGCATTAACTCTTCTAATAGCAGCAACAATGTCTTCTGCTGAAGGATTCATTGTTTGTCCACCACTAACAACATAATCACAATGTAATTCTAAAAACATATTCTTAATTCCATCACCAGCTGCAACACTAATAACTGCAACATCTTTTTCAGGGGAAGGAATATCAGGTGTAGCAACTTCTTCTTCAGCTTTTCCAGCATTTGCCTCTAAAATAGAATTATGTTGCTCTTGCATATTTTCAATCTTTAACTTAACAAATTCACCATATCTTTGTGCTGCATTTAAAGCATTACCTGGTTTTAAAGTATGAACATGAACTTTCACAATATCTTCATCTTGAACAACAACAATACTATTTCCAGGAAGTCTTTCCAACTCATTTCTTAATCTTTCTTCTTTAAATGCTTTCATTTTTGCTTGGTCTAAACGTAAAATAAATTCAGTACAATAACCATATGCTTCCTCACTATCAGATTCTACTTCAACCAAAGCATCTTTTTGTGCCTCACCTTTAATTTCTACTCTTTCAATAGTTTCACCAGCTAATCCAGCCATGAATCCAGTAAATACTAAAAGTAATCCAGCTCCACCACTATCAACAACACCGACTTCTTTTAAAACTGGTAATAATTCAGGTGTTCTTTCCAATGATTGATCTGCTTCTTTTACAAAATATGAAAAGACATCTTCTATTTCCATATCATCTTGAGCATACTGAACAACAGCTTCACTTGCTTCTCTAATGACAGTTAATATTGTCCCTTCAACAGGTCTCATAACTGCCTTATAAGCAACCTTTGCTCCATTTTGTAATGCTTGAGCTAATTCAACAGCATTAACTTCTTTCTTTCCTTCAAAAGCAATAGAAATACCTCTAAAAATCTGAGAAAGAATAACACCAGAATTTCCTCTAGCTCCCATCAATAATCCTTTTGATAATTTCTTTGCAACTTCATAAATATCATGAGAATCTAAATTTTCAATTTCACTTGCTCCTGCACTAAACGTTAAAGACATATTTGTTCCAGTATCCCCATCAGGAACTGGGAAAACATTCAATGCATCAATTTCAGGATGATTATTATGAAGTACAATTGCTCCAGTAACAACCATTCTCTTAAATAGACTACCATCAATGACTTTCATGCCATACCTCCCATTAATCTAATACTCGAATGCTTTGTACAAATACATTCACTGCTTCTATATCAATATCTAAAGTTGTTTCTAAAACATATTTAACCTTCTTTTGAACTTCATAAACAACTTCAGAAATTTTTACATCATAACCAACAATAATATATACATTTATAACAATACCTGAATCTCCATCATTAACAACAATACCCTTAGCATAATTTTCTCTACCTAACAAATCATAAAAACCATCTTTCATAATTTTTTGACTTGCCATACCAACAACACCATAACATTCAGTTGCAGCTCCACCTGTTATACTTGCAACAACATCTAATGATAGATTAATATCTCCTAAATCTGTCGTTTTTTTAATCATATTTATTCCTCCATTTTGGTTTATAAAATCAAATATATTATATCTTATTTTTAAAGTATTGACAAATAATTCAAATATAATGCAATCGAATTATATCGTAGTCATATAAATAAGTAAACAAAAAAATGAAAACATTTAAAAAAATTGAAGTATTTTTAAAAACATTCATAAATAACACACTTTTCACTCATAAAAAATAAAAAAAAGTTTGCAATTTCAATACATTAATGATATTATAACAAAGTATGTAAAACATTGATATAAAGGATGGTGAATCAAATGTCTAGAAAATGTGAAATTAGTGGAAAAGGACCTATGTCTGGAAATACTCGTTCTCATGCATTAAATGCAACAAGAAGAAAATGGAATGTAAATTTACAAAAAGCAACAATTTTAGTCAATGGAAAACCAAAAAAAGTTAAAGTCTCAGCTAGAGAATTAAGAACTCTTAGAAAAGGATCTTAATATAAATATACATTCAAAGGATACTTCATATGAAGTATCCTTTTCTTCTTATTTACATTATAAATCATTTTATTATTATTAAAGAAAATATAATAAAAAAATCTCAAGTAATAAAACTATTACTTAAGACTTGTTAAAAATTATTTTTTAAATCCCTTTTTAAATTGTTCAAAGATAGATTCTTTTTTTGAATTCTTTTTTAATTTATGATATAAATCCCTTTCATCACGTGAAAGTTTTGTAGGAATTTTTACATCAATCTTAACATACTGATCCCCATAATTATCACTACGTAAATCCTTAACCCCTTTACCTTTCAAACGTAAAGTTGTTCCTGGTTGTGTCCCTTCTGGAACTTTTAAAGTTACATCACCATAAACAGTTGGTACATCTACTTCACATCCTAAAGTAGCATCAACAGCAGAAATTGGAATTGTAATAGCAATATTCTTTCCATCACGTTTAAAATGTTGATGTGGTCTTACATAAATCTCAACATATAAATCACCATTTTGTCCACCATTAGCACCTCTATGCCCTTTTCCTTGTACTCTTAATTGTTGATGTGTATTAATACCAGCAGGTATATTCAATTCAACAGTAATCTTCTTATTAACATATCCATTACCATGACAATGTGAACATTTCTCTTTAACAACCTTACCAGTTCCTTGACAATCAGGACAAGTTGTTTGATTAACAAATG
>CAJUOS010000009.1 GCA_910588075.1 uncultured Erysipelotrichaceae bacterium
AGCTATCTCTCGATAACTATCCCTTAATCCTCCACTCTTGACACGGAGCCCTTTTATAGTAAGACTTTTTCACTATTTTATTTTAAATTTAGTTTACAAATCAAAATATGTGTATTCTTTAGATTTATACACAATACTTATACTAGCTTAACACATTAATAAAGTGCTACAAGGATTAAATTTTGTAATGGAGAATGAATTTAATTAATTATTGTTTATTTATATTTATTATTTAACAATCAAATTATTAAGTTTAGGATCTATAACTTGAAATTCTTTTTTCCAATATTCTATATTTTGTTCACAATAAGCATAAAAATTTTCTGCTGTTTTTGCATTTGAAATTGCTTCACAAAGATTTAATGGATCATTTATTAATATTCCTTTTCTATTTAATAGCATAAGAATATCATTCCAAATCAAATAACTCATAGACTCAAAATAGAATGATTGATTATTCATATGAATAGTATATGCTATATTATAATCTCTTCTTGCTATTTTTGTTCCAGAAGTATAACGAGGACATATCATAAAATCAATAGAAATTATATCTGTATACTTAATTTCGTATAAATATTCTTTTTGTTTATTAGTTATATAAATTTCATCTTCCCTAAAATCAATATTTACAACAAGTTCATAATTCATAGTAAATTTTGAATCTTGATTTTTACCACATTTTAAGCATGTCTTAAATATATATTTTTTTGACATTTGAAAGAAATCTTGTGTTTTCATCTTTTTTCTCCTTTAACAAATTAAACAATCTTCTGTAACATTACTCATAAATAAACAAAACAAAGATATTCTTCTATTTGTTCACACTACAGATAAACTTAATAACTCAATATCTCATCCATTGCCATAATAACTTAACTCTTTATTTATATTCTTCTTGAACATCATAATAAATCAAATCATCAAATGTTTGTCCTCTAATAACAATCTTAGATTTTCCTTGATATGTAAAAACAACAGGTGGTCTAGGAATTTGATTATAGTTTGATGACATTGAATAATGATATGCTCCTGTAGAAAATACTGCCAGTATATCTTTTGATTGTGGATTTGCCATCATAATATCTTTGATTAAAATATCTCCAGATTCACAGTTCTTACCAGCAATAGTAACCAAAGTATCTTTTTCTTCTTCTGCTTTATTAACAATAAGAGCATCATATTTTGATTGATATAAAGCTGGTCTAATATTTTCATTCATTCCACCATCAATACTAATATACTTTCTAATATTAGGAATATCTTTAATAGAACCAACTGTATATAATGTAACACCAGCATTTCCTACAACAAAACGTCCAGGTTCTATCATAATCATAGGTCTTTCCCAACCTTTTGCTTCAAATCCAGTATTAATAATATTAACAATTGTTTTAACAACTAAATCAAAATCTAATGGTTGATCAACTTTTGTATATTGAATACCAAAACCACCACCAGCATTTAATTTTTTTATGACAATACCATATTCATCATAAATTTGATATGCAATCTCTACAAATTTTTGCATTGCTAAAACATATGCTTGAATTTCTTCAATTTGACTACCAACATGGCAATGTATTCCTTCAAACTCAATAAACTTTGAATCTAAAACTTGACCAATTGCTTTTAAATAAGTCATATCATGACTACTAAATCCAAACTTTGTATCTTTAGCACCTACTCTAATATAATCATGTCCTCCAGCATAAACACCTGGTGTAACTCTTATTGTTGCATATACTTTTTCATTTAACTTTTCTGCTATTTCTTCAATTAATTCTATTTCATAAAAATTATCAACAACAAAATGGTGAACATGATGTGATAAAGCATATTCTATTTCTGAAGGTAACTTATTATTTCCATGGAAATATATCTTTTCTGGATCAAATCCTGCTTTCAATGCTATTGAAATTTCTCCTGCACTGACACAATCAATACCAACTCCATATTCACTAGCAATTCTATAAATTTCTAAACAACTAAATGATTTAGAAGCAAATAATGGTAAAGTATTTTCATATTTATTCATAAAATTTTCTTTTAATGTTTGAAATTGATGTCGAATATGTCCCTCACTCATAACATATAGTGGTGTTCCATAATTTTTCACTAAATCCATTGCATTGACATCATCTATATATATAGTATTATCCCTTACTTGTGCAAATTGTGTTTGTAAAACCATTTTTATCCCCCTAATATAAATTCTTTAATGTATATAAACCATTGTCTTTATCTTGCATTGCTAAACATGCTGATAATGCACCTTGAACAAAAACTTCTTTTGATAAAGCCATATGATTTAATTCTATCACTTCATCATGACCTGCAAACAATACAGTATGTTCTCCAAAAATTGTTCCTGCTCTTACAGATTGAATACCTATTTCTTGTTTTTCTCTTTTATGATGAACTTCACTTCTATCATAAACAGGTTTCACTTCTTGAATATCTTCCTCTATAACATCATATAAAAGTTTTGCTGTTCCTGAAGGAGCATCTATTTTTTGATTATGATGTTTTTCTATAATTTCTATATCATATCCATTTTCATAAAATTCTTTAGCAACTTCCTTTACAATCTTTGTTAACATTGAAATACCAAATGAAGTATTATATGATTGAAAAATTGGAATTTGAGAAGATGCTTCTTCTATTCTTAATAATTGTTGTTGATTATATCCTGTTGTAGCAATTATTAAAGCACAATGATTTTTAATTCCAAATTTTAATAAATCATCTAAATTATTTGGATGTGAAAAATCAATAACAGCATCTACTTTTTGATGACATTCACTTAATGATGAATACATTCCTTCTTGAACATCTTCATCAAATATAGGTGAAACAACACCTACAAGATTCATTTTTTCATGTTGTCTTACTGCATGGGCAACCTTTTTTCCCATTAAACCAAATCCATAAACTAATACATTCATATTAATAACCCTTTTCTTCAAATGCTTTCATAGCATCAAATAATAATTTCTTATTAGCATCTGTTGTTGGAATAAGTGGTTTTCTTACCATTTCTCCACACACACCTAATTTTGCTAAAGCAGCTTTAGGCATAATTGGATTTACATCTGCAAATAAATATTTACTAACATCATTCAAATCATATGCCATTTGTTGCGCTAATTTTAAATCACCTTTTAAAATAGCTTGAGTAAACTTTTCTGTTTCTCTTGGATAAACATTAGATAATACTGAAATTACACCTTTACCTCCTGCTGCCATAAAAGGTAAAATATTATCATCACAACCACTATACATATCAAAATCCATATCTTTTGTTTTTGATAAAACATCCATAGCATATGCAATGTTATCTGTTGCATCTTTCATTGCTTTAATATTTTTATGTTTAGCAAGTTCAACAACTGTATCAACAGCAATATTCATTCCAGTACGTCCTGGTACATTATATAAAATCATTGGAATATCAACTCTATCAGCAATATATGTATAATGATGAATTAATCCCCTTTGACTTGTCTTATTATAATATGGTGATACTACAAGGATAGCATCAGCTCCTACCTCTTTAGCAAATTTTGCTTTTTTCAAAGCTGTTTGTGTATCATTAGATCCTGCTCCAGCAATAACCTTAATTCCTGTTCCTTTTGCCATTTCCATAACAATTTTTGTTAATTCAAATTCTTCTTCAATTGTGATAGTTGGTGTTTCTCCAGTTGTTCCATTAACTAATAAAGCTTGAACACCTCCATCAATCATACGTTGAACTTGTTTTTTAAATCCTTCATAATCAATACTTTCATCATCAAACATTGGTAATACAAGTGCGACTGCACTTCCTTCAAAAATTGCGCTCATAATTTCCTCCTATAATTGATATAAATTTTTTATTTTTTGAACTGCTAAACTTGTTAATTCTTGAGGGATAACATATGAAATTGATGTTTCAGATGTTGTAACTTGTAATAAAGGAATTTGACATTGTCCAAATATATCAAAAATATTAGCAGCTACACCAACTTCTTCTTTCATTCCTTCTCCTTCAACCATAATTTTTGAAACTTTTCTATTTTGATAAATCATTATTCTTGGATGTTTTTCTTTAATAATTTCTAATGCTTGATTTAATTTTTCTTGATCTGTTTGTTGACAAGTAAAATCTATTCTCATTTCATCTTCTAACATAACTTGTGAAATCATATCAATATTAACATTATTTTTTGATATTTCTTTAAAAATATCTCCTACGAATAATGAATTTTTTTCAACATTTAATAATTTAACTTGAATGATTTTATCATCATATTCAACTTGAGTAACTATATTTTGTTCCATTATATACCCTTCTTTCTATAAAAAAATTGCAATGATACCATTGCAATCAATAAACATTTATCAAAGCAATAGCACCCCACTTTAATATTTTAAAGTGACAGTGATATAGATATTCTCTATATCCCCAGATAATAGTTATGTGCAAATAACTATTTCTTCGGCAATTGCTCCTCCTTCTTTTTAGTTGCACCTTTTATAAAAGAATTCTTAACTCTTGCACCTCTATCTTGCATTTAATACTATCACAACATGAATATGAAAGCAATATTTATTTTTTATACTTTTATTATATCATCTTTTTTATATTTTCATTATATTTTTCAAATATTTACATTGCTTTTTAATATATTTTATATTATTTATTCTTATCTTGAGAATATAAAAAATGAAAGTGCATAAAATAATTTTGTAGTATAATTTCATGATGTGAAAAAATTACTTTTTTGTAGACTTTTGTAAATAAATAATATATTATATGATAGGCGAAGATAGCGAGGTAAATATTATATGGTTATAGAATTGAATAGGACATTTGATAAACGTAAAAGTGAAATTGAAAATACTGTTAAAGAATTTATAAAAAAATATAATATTGATCTTTCACAAACTATTATTGATAATATAGTTATTCATTTATCTTTATGTGTATCTAGAGAAATAAATGGTTCTTATATTCATACAAGTGAAAGTCAAATTCATCATTTAAAACATCATGAATATTACATTGTTGCAAAAGAAATTATTTTATCTTTAGAAGATAAATTTGAAGTTTCTATTGATAAAGATCAAATTTGTTATACTACAATGTATTTAGCTAATATGAATTTATTAGATATTGATTTTAATTTTGAATATGATTTAGATGAAGATATCTTAGAAGAAATTATTAATGAAACAACAATATTGATTAAAGATAAATTAAATATTGATTTAAAGAAAAATAATGAATTCTACACAGGTATGACTTTACATTTCTTTCCTGCTTTAGAACGTTTAAAAAATAATGAACAACTTACTGATAATCCTTTAAAAGATTATATACAAGCACAACATCAAGTTGAATTTCATTGTGCTGAAATATTAAATGAAGTTGTTAAAAAATATTACAATGAAAAATTTAATGAACATGAATTAGCATATATAGCTTTACATTTTGGAACAATAATTGAAAGATAATGAATAACATTATCTTTTTTTATACATCTATAACATATGATATTTTATATAATAAAAAAGGACAAACAAGGATTTTTCTTATTTGTTCTTTTAAATTTTATGATTTACTCTTTACATTAAATTAAAAAAATGTCCTACAATACCAATGACTGTTCCTAAAACAATAGACATAATAGTCATAGCAATAGGACTTTTCTTATCTTCTTTTGCTACTAAAATAATAATTGGAATAGCCATCATTACAGCTATAATTCCTCCACGTAACCACCATAAATTTTTTAAGCAATTTGTATCGAATATAATAAATGGAACTATTAAATAATAAACAAATGCTGATAAAATAGAATACTTATCTACTTTCATCTTTATCATTGGTAAAATATCTATTATTCCTACAATAATTCCTATAAATAATGTTAATAAAAATTTCATTTTCTTCTTCCTTCTTTTTTATATAATTTTCCACAAGATTTACAAACAATCTCTAACTCATAACTTTTTAATTTTTGATCTAATATAGTTATAAGAGGAGATTCATCACTAGGACAACATAATCTATTTTTTATTGTTATTAAATTTTTTTCAGATTTTATTTCATTACTAAGACTATCATCAAAATTTATTAAAAGACTTCCTTTACTACCACAATCACATTCATAATGAAATTTCAATTTATCATAAGTTACATAACATAAATATCCAATATTTTTATTACAATTTGTACAATATATCCAACCACCATATTGATTAGCTAATCTTGTATTTATTAAATCTTTTTGTTTGACTATTCTTCCCACTTTAATAAACCTTTCTATTATGAATTTTTAATTATATCAATATCTATTGAATTTAATAAATCTTTAATAAACTTTTTAATAATTTCAGGTGATTTATAAGTTTTACAAAATGAAAATTCTTCAGAATAATGATCAATATTTTCCATGGCATTTGTTACATCTAGAATTTTTTCAAGTGATATTTCAGATGATGTTGTATAATCTAATTGATGGGGATTTAATCTATGACTCATGATTGCATAATTTATTCTATCTTTACACATACATTTCCCATTACCATATTCTCCACAATACTCACTTAAAAATTGAGCCATTTTCTTTCTAGCTCTTGATAATTTTTGTCTATAACTATCTGAACTTATTCCTAAAATTTCTGAAGCAATTTGACTATTAATTTTAAACATTGTTCCTAAAATAAAAATACATCTAGAATCTGAATCTAAACATTGAAGCATAACATTTGTACAAGAGAATTTTAATTCTTCTGCTAAAATAGCCTTATCTACATTGTTTGTCATATCTGGTAAATTTTCAATATTTGCATTTTTTATATCATTACCATAAAAATCAAAACTTAATTGTGCTTTAGCAAACATATGTTTTTTATAATTTTTTAAATGATTTGATGCTATACTAAATACCCAAGTTGAAAAAGCACTTTGTTTTTTAAATGTAGAAAGATGAGTAACAATTTTTAAAATAATATCTTGTGATGCATCTTCTGCATCTGATTTTGTTCCTAGCATTCTAAAAGATAAATTAAATACTAAATCTTGAATACTTAATATAACTGTTTCAAGTGCTTTTTTATCTCCATTATTTGCTTTATCAATTAATATATTTAATTCTTCATTTGATATTTTATTCATTATTTTTTCCTCCTTCATCTTATTAGACAATTAAAATATTATATTGTGACAATTTATTATCTAATTTTTTCTTTTTTATAAAAAACGTTAGTCAGATTATTAAAAATCAAACTAACATTTTTATATGATAATTATTATTTTCCTTTATTTTTAAATATAATATAAAAAATATATAATATTAAAGTTTCAATAGCACATACTAAAGTTAACATCATAAAGAAATAACTTATAATAGATAATATATCATTATGTGTATTATAAGCAGTTACTCCTAAATATAAAACTAATCCTATAACAGTTATAAATCTTAAATATTTAAAATACTTATATAATCTTTCTGATAGTAATTGATATTTATTCATATAATTATTTACCTATACAAAAGCGTTTAAATAATTCATCTAATAAATCTTCTTTTGCTCTTTCTCCCAATATTTCTTTTAAATTCTCCCAAGAATTATATAAATCAGTAACAATTAAATCTGTTGGTATTTGATTTTCCATAGCTTCAATAGCATTATTTAATGATTGATTTGCTTTTTCTAATAATTGAATTTGTCTTGCATTTGCTAGTATATCTTCTTGTCCTGATGTAATTTGTCCTAATTCAAACATATTTTTTATTTTTTGAATAAGTTCATTGATATCTTTATCTTTAGCACTTATGGAAACACCATCTATATTTTGTATAAAACCTTTATCTTTTTTATTAAAAACAATAATTCTATGAGTATCTTGAGATAATTTTAATAATTCATAATCTTCTTGTGTAAGTGGTGTAGAACCATCAATAACCAATAATACTAAATCTACTTTATGTATTAATTCTTTAGATTTATTAACTCCTATATTTTCTACAATATCATTAGTTTCTCTAATTCCTGCAGTATCTATCATATTCAATATAATTTGATCTAAACGAATTGTTCCTTCTACAATATCCCTTGTTGTTCCTGCAATATCAGTAACAATAGCTTTATCTTCTTGTAATAAAGCATTTAATAAGCTTGATTTTCCTACATTAGGTTTACCAATAATAAGTGTTGATATTCCTTCTTTTAATAAATGTATATTTTTAGATGATTCTAAAATTTGATTCATTTTATCTCTTAATAATTGACTTTTTGGAAGTAATGTTTGAGCTGTTAATTCTTCAACATCATCATATTCTGGATAATCAATATTCACTTCTATTTGAGTTATAATTTGAATTAAATCTTCTCTTAAATCTTCTATAAAATGACTGATATTTCCTCGTATTCCTTTTAAAGCTAATGATGCAGCATAATCATTTTTAGCAGTTATTAAATCACTAATGGCTTCTGCTTGAGATAAATCTATTCTTCCATTTAAAAAAGCACGTTTTGAAAATTCTCCATGTTCTGCCATACGAGCACCATTCTTTAAACATAAATTTAATACTTTTTGAGTTATAAAAACACCACCATGACAATTAATTTCAACCATTTCTTCACCAGTAAATGTTTTTTTACCTCTATATATATTGACTAAGACTTCATCTATTCTTTGATTATCATCATAAATATAACCATAAGTTATAGTATGACTTTCTTTATTTATAATCTTTCCTGTAAAAAATTTCTGTACAAATGCAATACAATCTTGTCCACTTAATCTTATAATTGATATAGCAGCTTCTAATCGACTTGTTGCAATAGCAACTATAATATCATCATTCATTCTTTCACCCACTTTCATTTTTTATAGTATACCATACCTATAATCATATTATTTCATTTTTATATAAAAAAATATAATTAAAAAAAGAAATAGAAAATTTCTATTCCTTTATTCTACATATGATATAGTTATAAATCTATTTTTTCCTTCACCTTTACTCTCTGTTTTAAGATGAGAGTCCATTTCTGAAATAACTTGATGAATCACTTTTCTTTCATCTGCTGGTAAAGGATCTAATTTAACATCTACTTTACTTCTTAAAACTTGTTTTCCTATTCTTTTAGCCATAGATGTCATTTTCTTATAACGACTTTCTTTATATCCATTAATATCAATACTTAATTCTACTCTCTTTTTAAATGTATTATTAACAGCATTTTTTGCTATAAAATTTAAAGCTCTTAATATAACACCATTTTTACCTATTAAAATAGAATTATTATTTGTATTTACATTACAATAGATACGATCATTTTGTATATAAGAAATTGTTTCTACTTCAAATTCCATATTTGTTAAAGTCTTTCTAACAAAACTTTCTAAATATTCTCTTATCATATCTTCTGTATAACATTCAATAACAACTTTTTTAGAAAACAATCCCTTTTTTTCTTCAATGATTTCATAATTTAATTGTTCAGGAGTTACTCCTAAATCTTGGCAAGCAAGTTGAATAACTTCTTCTTCTGTTTTTGCTTCATATGTTTTCATTTTTTAATCCATCCTTATTTATCTTTTTTTCTTTCAATATGATAAATTTGAATATAAATAGTTCTTGCAACTGTTACTAAACTTGTTGTAATCCAATATAAAGACATAGCTGTTGGCATAGATAATGCAAACCATACAATCATAATAGTCATAACAATATTCATTGTTTTCATAGATTGTTGTTGTTTAGATACTTTATAACGTGGATTTCTCTTTAACATAATATTATTAATTTCAATTGCTAAGTATTGTGTAATACCAACAATAAGAACAATAATTAAATAATACCATGCTCCACTTGTTATTTGCGACATAGGTGTTACACCTAATTTTAATCCAAATAAAGAAGATTCGTATAAAACTTCAATTCTTTGAACAGCTTGCCACATTGCTAACATAATTGGTAAAGTTAAAAATGTAGAGAATGATCCAAACATACTGATATTATGCTTTTTATATAAAGCTTGAATTTCAGCTGATTGTCTCATTTGGGAAGCTTGATCTTTTCGACCAGCATATTTTCTTTGAATTTTTTCCATTTCTGGTTGAATCAATTGCATTTTTTGCATAGATACAGTTGATTTAATCATAATTGGTAATATAAGAATATTAATAAGAATAGTTACTCCTACAACCCCCCATGCTACATTACCTAATGCATCTGTCATAAATAAGATACCTTTTGCTAATGGAATTGTTAAAATGAAATCAAAAATTCCAGAATCTAATGACCATGGAGTACTAGTATTAATAGCACGATCTGCTAATAATTTACCATTTTGATCTAAATTTTGCGCACATCCTGTTAACACAAAGACAAAGGCAACTAATGCGAATACTTTTAAAAATTTCTTTGTACGTTGATCTAAATACATTTCTTTAATCCATCCTTTTATTTATTTTATTATATAGATACTCTAAATCTTTTTTATTGATTAAAAATGAATCATTTAAATATTTATTTCTCACTATAATAATAAAATCCTTTTTTTGAGTTTTATCAAAAACTTGTTGAACCATCATTCTCATTTGTCTTTTTATTTTATTACGAACAACAGCATTACCTAACTTTTTACTAACAGAAATTCCAACTTTTAAATGCTCATTATTATTTCTATAATAAATAACATATTTTTGATTTGCTATACTTTTTTTCTTTTTTATAATAGCTTGGAATTCTTCGTTTTTCTTAATTCTATACTTTTTTTTCATATTTGTTTAGAAAAAAAACCACATTAAAGTGGAATTTTATTAGGCAGATAAAACTTTTCTTCCTCTTTTACGGCGACGAGCAAGTACTTTTCTTCCGCCTACTGTTGCCATTCTAGCTCTAAATCCATGAGTTTTTGATCTTTTTCTTTTATTTGGTTGATATGTTCTTTTCATATTAATTACACCTCCAAAATACAAATTTTTTTATACACAACAACATATGCCCCATTATTATATTGTTTTTATCTTTATAAGTCAATGAAAATATAAAAATTATCTTCATCATGACTCTTTTTTTATAATTCTAGTTCTAAAAATAATTTCATATTCATATAATAGAATAGAATATAATCACAACTTATCCACATAGTGAATTATAGTTATGCACAATTGTGCATAACTATATGAATAACTATATATTTCAATACTTTTATTGTGAATAGAGCTATGTATAATTTGTGAATATCTTTTTTATTCTAAACTTATTCACAATTATTCACAGTGCATAAATATTTATGCACATTTTGTATTTATTAAATTTGTGTATAATTAAAAAAACACCGATATATCATTACTTTTTGCTGTGCATAACTATGTGAATAAGTTGTGCATAATTTTTTTGTTCTTCAATTTATTCACAATTTACTCTATAATGGTAATGAAAGAAGGTGAATATATGAATAATTTGTCCTCTGATTGGGAAAAAACATTAGAAATTTTTAAAACTCAATGTGATGATAAAGTCTTTTTTGATTCATATTTTTCTTCTTTAAAGGTAAGAGATGTTGTTGATGGAGATATTATAGTTACTGTAGATACACAATGGAGTTTAGGTGAAGTTCATCCTTTTTTGTCAAAATTGGAAGAAATTTATAATACTATAACGAGTGGACACTATCATATCAACTTAGTTGTTGAAGAAGACTATATTCAATCTATTCAACAAAAAAATGAACTATTAAATTTTGAAGATAATTTAAATGCTGATTTTACATTTGAAAATTTTGTTGTAGGAGGAAGTAATAGAATTGCCCAAAATGCTTCTTTAGCAGTAGCAATGAAACCTGGAATATCTTATAGTCCTTTATTTATTCATAGTAATTCTGGATTAGGAAAAACCCACTTATTAAATGCTATTGGTAATTATGCTAAATCTAAAGATCCATCTATTAAAATATTATTTACAACAAGTGAAAACTTTGTAAATGAATATATTCAATCTTTATCTAATCATACAATAGATGAATTTAATTATAAATTTAGACATATTGATATTCTTCTTATAGATGATATTCAATTTATGGCATCAAAAGAATCCTCAAGTGAAATCTTTTTCAATATCTTTAATAGTTTAATTAGTAATAAAAAACAAATTGTTATAACAAGTGATAAACCCCCTAGAGATTTAAAGGGTATGGAAAGTCGTTTAGTTAGTCGATTTTCTTCAGGATTAACTGTCAGTATAGATACTCCTGAATTTGAAACATCAAAAGCCATTTTAAGAAAAAAAATAGAAATTGAAAATGTAGATTATCCAATTACTGAAGAAGTTCTTGACTTTATAGCAAGTCATTTTAATCAAGATGTAAGATCATTAGAAGGAAGTTTAAATAGATTAATGTTCTGGAAATTAGTTAATGGAAAAGATATCCATTGTATTGATTTAAACTTTGCTTTAGATGCTTTTAGTGATACATATGATAAACCTCATAAAAATACAGAACTTACTGTTGATACTATTAAAAATTGTGTAGCTGATTATTATAATTTAACCATTAATCAATTAAACTCTAAAACAAGAACATCTAATATTATTGTAGCAAGACATATAGCTATGTATTTAGTAAGAGATTTAATTAAAGATATTTCATTTATTCAAATTGGTCATGAATTTGGTGGTCGTGATCATTCTACTGTTATGAAAGCTTGTGATAAAGTAGAAAAAAAATTAGATAAAGATTTGAATTATAAAAAAGCAATTCAAGATATTAAGAAAAAACTTTTATAAAAGTTATTCACATTTATTCACAACTTACTCACTATAATTTATTCAAATTGTATTGATAATAACTATAAATTTTTAACTTATTCACATTATTCACAATATTATAATTAATATATAATTTAAATAATAATAAATAAAAGGAGAAAAAATATGAATTTTAAAATTAAAAGAACTGTATTATTAAATGCACTTTCTAAAGTTTCTAAAGCTGTTTCTTTAAAAAGTCCTTTACCTGTTTTAACTGGAATTAAATTTGATTTACAAGATGATCAATTAGTTTTAACTGGAAGTGATAGTGATATTACAATTCAAACAAGTATTAAAGAAGATATTGAAATTATTGAAAAAGGTGCTGTTGTTTTATCTTCACGTTATATATTAGAAATTATTAGAAAAATGGATTCTGAAATTGTCCATATATATATTGTTGATGGAACTCTAACTAGAATTGAAGGATCTGGTTCTAAATTCGACCTAAATGGTACATCTTATATTGATTATCCTAGAATTGATCTTAATAAATCTGGAGTTCATTTAGAAATGAAATCATCAAGTTTAAAAGAAGCTATAGAACAAACTTCATTTGCTACTAGTGAAAAAGAAACAAGACCTGTTCTAACTGGAGTTAATTTTAAAGCAAAAAATCGTATATTAGAATGTATAGCTACTGATAGTTATCGTTTAGCTAAACGTATATTACCTATTGAATCTGATGTTACATTTAATATTATCATTCCTAAAAAAAGTTTAATAGAAATAAGTCGTATTATTGAAAAAGATGAAATTATTGATTTATATGTATCTGATAGAAAAGTTTTATTTGTTTTAGATATAGCAATTATTCAAACAAGATTAATTGATGGTTCATATCCAGATACAAGTCGTCTTATTCCTAATGAATTTGATTATTCTATGTCAGTAGATAGTGTAAGTCTTTTAAATTCAATTGATAGAGCATCATTACTTTCTAATGAACAATCAAATATTATTAAATTAACAATGGATGAAGATAATGTTATTATCTCATCTTTCTCTCAAGAAATTGGTTCGGTTGAAGAAAATTTATCAAAAGCTTTTTATAAAGGAAAACCTCTACATATATCATTTAGTGCTAAATATCTTAATGATGCTATTAAAAGTATTGGTAGTGAAAAAGTAAAAGTTCTATTTACTGGTGAAATGCGACCTTTTATTATTAAAGATTTAGAAAGAGAAGATATTATTCAATTGGTTTTACCAGTAAGAACATATTAAAAAATATAAAATAAATAATATTTTTAATACAAAATGTTATTTATGTGTTATAATGTATTTAATTAAATAGGCAAAATTATTGAAAAATAATGACGCAAAGCTATAGGGCCTTAGTAATATGGTAGCCAGTTGCACTTTACAAAGATAGGCCCAGCCTATCTTTTTTTGTGAAAGGAGAATAATAATATGAGAAATAAAAGGATATATATTGCTATTTTTATTATATTTTTGTTTGCTTTTTTAGGATTTTCTTTTCAAACTTTTACAAAAGATAATAATCAATTAAATACAAAAGGTATTATGGATCATTTAGAAGATATTTGTAAACAAACATCAAATATGTATTATAGAAAATTTGATAGTGCTAAAAATTTAATTACAAATACTTGTTCTTTATTGAGTGATCATTATTATGATTATGAAGATATTGGAAAAATATTAAATAATTTAGAAAAAGATAATAATTTATTTAATAGAATTTGGTATTTAGATAAAGATAAAAAATCTCATAATTATTATAAAAATGAAGTTTTAAAAACTAATGGAAATTATGTAGAAGAAATATTTAAAGGACATACAGGTATTTCAGATGTTTTTTCTTCTGCTTATAATCAAAAAGATATTATTGCTATTTATTCACCTGTTTATCAAAAAGAAGAGATAGTTGGTGGAGTTGTTGGTATTATTGAAATTAATGATGAAGATAATAATTTTATATATGATGATTTCTTTGATGATAATGCTTATGTTTTTGCTACTACAAAAGAAGGGCAAATTATTACAAAAGTAAAAAATCATAATACATTATATTTAGGAGCAAATTATTTTGAATTTTTAAAAGAAGATGTTGTTTTTAAAGAGAATTCTTATGAATCTGTAATTGAAAATATGCATAATAATAGATCAGGATATATAAAATATGCTTCAAAGAATAATGGGAGAATATGTTTCTATACACCTGTTTCTATTAATAATTGGTATGTATTTACGATTATATCTGAAGATTTTGTAATTCATCAAAATAATCAAATGAATAATATTACACTTCGTTTTACATTAAGTTTAATGATTGTTTTATTTTGTATATTTTCAATTATTGTATATTATTTTATGAAAACAAAACATCATATAGAAAAAATAAATAATCAATTAGTTGTTAATCATAAAAAAATAGAATCTATATTAAAATTAACAAGTGATAGAATATTTGAATATCATGTAGATGATGATGATTTTATTTTAGATGCTTGGAATAATCAGCCAAAAGTTGAATTTCATCATTTTTTAAAAAATCTATCAGATTATGAATTTGTTATAAGTGAACATGAAAATTTATTTAAAGAAAAATTTAATCAATTAATGAATGATGAAAAAGAAATAACTTTTGATGCAAAATTACCATATATTAGTCAAGATTTAGAAACATGGTTTCATATTTCTATGATTAAAATATCTAATCAAACATTTATAGGGACTTTTCAAAATAGTACAAAACAAATGGATGAATACAATCAATTATTAGAAAATCAAATGTTTAAAAATTCAGTATATGCTCATGCTTCAAGTATGTTTGCATTGAATTTAAAAAGTAAGAAAGTCATTATATCTCATAGTGAAGGAAAATATAAAAATTATGTTGATTATGATTATGAGAATCAGTTTATGAGTCAATTTTTAAAAAAAGTTTATGAAGATGATAGAAAATTAGTAAAAGATTTCTTTAGTTATCAAAATATACAAAAATTATTTCAGAATTCAGATCAAAAAGATATACTTGAATTTAGATATTATCGTTCAAAAATCAATAAATATGAATGGAGAAGATGTAGGGTTGGATTTGAAAAACAAAGTCGTAATAATGATATTATTATGATTGCATATTCTAACAATATTGATGATGAAAAGAAAATACAATTAGAAAATGAATATAAAGCAAAAAAAGATAGTTTAACTGATTTATTTAATAGAGATACATTTAATCAAAAAGTTGATGAATATTTATCTCAAAAACATTTTAGTCAACAATATAGTGCATATATGATTATAGATTTAGATAATTTTAAATATATTAATGATACTTTAGGTCATGACATGGGAGATCAAGTATTAAGAAAATTTGCACTTATTTTAAAAGAAATCTTTAGTGAAAATAGTTATATAGGTCGTTTTGGTGGTGATGAATTTTTAGTCTTTATATTTAATCAGGAATCTAATATTGAAATTGAAAATAAAGCTAATAAATTATTAGAAAAAATGAAAGAAATAAATGATCAATATATTGAAAATTTATCTTGTTCTATTGGAATTTGTTTTGTTGAAAATGAAAATAATTTTGAAAATTTATTTAAAAAGAGTGATAAAGCATTATATATGTGTAAGAATTCTGGGAAAAATAGTTATAAAGTTTATAAAAATCAAAGAAAGGAATAATTTATGAATTATTGAATTATTCTTTTTTTTCTTTCAAATTTCTATTTTAAGACACTTTTTTATAAAAATGATATTTATATCTTTTTTTAATTAATTGTTAATATAAGCCCTAAAAACTACCATTTTTTAATAATTTATGTTATAATTAATATTGTTTTTATGAAAGAGAGTGACTTTTGATGAAAGAAATTATAATTGATACTGAGTATATTACATTAGGTAAATTTTTAAAATATGTAAATGCAGTTGACTCTGGAGCCATTGCTAAAATGGTTATCTTAGATGGTCATGTTTTAGTCAATGATGAAGTAGAAATGAGAAGAGGAAAGAAATTAAGAAATGGCGACAGAATTTCTTTTGATGGAATGAATTATATAATCAAAAATGAAGATTAATCAATTAGAATTAGTTCATTTTAGAAATTATAAGAATTGTACTGTCCAATTTCATCCTTTTATTAATATTTTTATAGGAAAGAATGCTCAAGGGAAAACAAATTTATTAGAATCTCTATATATTTTATCTTTATCAAAAAGTTTTAAAACTAATATTATTGATGAATTAATATATTTTCAAGAAGATTTTGCAAAAGTTACTGGACAAATTGAAACAAATCATAGAAATATGGATTTAGAAATTATATTTTCATCTTTTGGTAAAAAAGCAAAGATTAATCATAAAGAAGTTAAAAAAAGTAGTGATTATGTTGGATATTTAAATGTTGTTTTATTTATTCCAGAAGATTTAATGTTAATTAAAGGAAGTCCAAAATTAAGAAGAAAATTAATAGATATGGAGATTTCTAAAATTTCTCCTATTTATATGTATAATTTAAATAAATATTATAAATTATTAAAAGAAAGAAATAAGTATTTAAAGATATTACATGATAAGCATAGTCAAGCTGATGAATATTTAGAAGTTTTAAGTGAACAGATGGCTGAAATACAAGTTGATTTAATTAAAAAAAGAATAGAATTTGTAGATTTGTTGAATGAAATTGCATCATCTATGTATGATTATATTTCATTACATGAAGAAATGTTAAAAATAGAATATAAATCTCATTATAAGAAAATTGATTATCAAACAATTTTTAATAAATATGAAAGAAATTATCAAAGAGATATTCAATATAGTCAAACAGGAGATGGATTACATAAAGATGATATGTTGATGTTTTTAAATGATAAAGATGCTGTTACATTTGCTTCACAAGGACAACAAAGATCTATTGTTTTAGCAATTAAGATAGGATTATTAGAATTAATAAAAAAAGAGATTGGTGAGTATCCCATATTATTATTAGATGATGTTTTAAGTGAATTAGATGATACAAGAAAAACAAAATTATTAAATCTTATTCAAAATAAAGTTCAAACTTTTTTAACTTCAACATCTATTGATGGAATACATCATCAAGTTATAGATAAAGCTAAGAAAATTTATATAGAAAATGGTCAAGTGAAAGGAGATTAAAATGGAAGAAAGTAAAGTAACACATAGCTATGATGAATCTGATATTCAAGTATTAGAAGGATTAGAAGCTGTTAGAAAAAGACCTGGTATGTATATTGGGACAACTTCTTCTCGAGGGTTACATCACCTTGTATGGGAAATCGTAGATAATTCTATTGATGAAGCCTTGGCTGGATTTTGTAATGAAATAAAAATTATTTTAGAAAAAGGCGATATTGTTAAAGTTATTGACAATGGACGTGGTATGCCTACTGGTAAACATGCAAAAACAGGTAAGAGTACAGTTGAAACAATACTTACAGTTTTACATGCTGGTGGTAAATTTGGTGGTGGAGGCTATAAGGTATCTGGTGGTCTTCATGGTGTTGGTGCTAGTGTTGTTAATGCATTGAGTGAATGGTTAGAAGTTTATGTTCATCGTGATGGTCATGTTTATTATCAACGTTTCGAAAATGGAGGAAATCCTAAAGATAGTTTAAAAATTATTGGAGAATGTGAAGATACAGGAACAACTGTTGTATTTAAAGCTGATCCTTTAATTTTTGAAGAAACAACTGTATATGATTATGATACATTAAATCAAAGAATAAGAGAATTGGCATTCTTAAATAAAGGTTTAAAATTAGTCTTAGAAGATCAACGTATAGAACCATATAAAACCAATACATATCATTATGAAGGTGGTATTAAGGAATATGTTGCATTTTTAAATAAAAATAAGACAGCTATTCATGAAGAAATTATTTATGTAGAAGATGAAGTAGATGATATTAAAGTTGAAGTAGGAATGCAATATAATGATGGATATCAACCTAATATTTATTCATTTTGTAATAATATTAATACTCATGAAGGTGGAACACATGAAGAAGGTTTCCGTCTTGCTTTAACAAGAGTTGTTAATAATTATGCTAAAAATAAGAATTTTTTAAAGAAAGATGAAGATTCATTAAGTGGAGAAGATTGTCGTGAAGGATTAACAGCTATTATTTCTGTTAAACATCCTGATCCACAATATGAAGGACAAACAAAAACAAAATTAGGAAATGCTGAAGTAAGAAAAATAGCAAGTAATATTATTTCAACAGCATTAGATAAATTTTTATTAGAGAATCCTGATACTGCAACAATTATTATTAATAAAGCTATTGTTGCTTCAAGAGCAAGAATGGCTGCTAAACGTGCAAGAGAAATGACAAGAAGAAAAACAGCTTTAGATAGTATTGCTTTACCAGGAAAATTAGCTGATTGTTCATCTAAAGATCCTAGTGAATGTGAAGTTTTTATTGTCGAAGGGGATTCAGCAGGTGGTAGTGCAAAAAGTGGTAGAGATCGAAGAACACAAGCTATTTTGCCATTAAGAGGTAAGATTTTAAATGTTGAAAAAGCAAGATTAGATAAGATTTTAGGAAATGCTGAAATTCGTTCTATGATTACAGCATTTGGAACTGGAATTGGAGAAGATTTTGATTTAACAAAGTTAAGATATCATAAAATTGTTATTATGACAGATGCCGATGTAGATGGTGGACATATTCGTATTTTAATGTTAACTTTCTTATATCGCTTCTTAAGACCTTTAATTGAGCAAGGTTTTGTTTATGCAGCTCAACCACCATTATATTTATTAAAACATGGAAAAGATGAAAATTATCTTTATAGTGACTATGAATTACAAAAATTAAGAGAAGAATTAGGTCCAAATGCAAAATATACTATTCAAAGATATAAAGGTTTAGGTGAAATGGATGCTGAACAATTATGGGAAACAACTATGAATCCTGAAAAACGTGTATTATGGCAAATAGATTTAAATGATGCAATGCAAGCTGATGCAATGTTTGATACTTTAATGGGTGAAAAAGTAGAACCAAGACGTGAATTTATTCAAGAACATGCTCAAGAAGCAGAACTTGATTTATAGTAGAGGAGGTTAAATCATGGAAGAAAGAGGAATAAAGAAAAGAACTTTAACTGAAGAAATGAAAAAGTCTTTTATTAATTATGCAATGTCTGTTATTGTTCAAAGAGCACTCCCTGATGTTAGAGATGGTTTAAAGCCTGTACAACGTCGTATTGTTCATGGAATGAATGAATTAGGTTGTTATAGTGATAAGCCATATAAAAAATCTGCTCGTATTGTTGGAGAAGTTATGGGGAAATATCATCCTCATGGAGATTCTTCAATTTATGAAGCATTAGTTCGTATGGCACAAGATTTCTCATATCGTTATATGATTGTTGATGGACATGGAAATTTTGGTTCAATAGATGGTGATGGTGCAGCTGCACAACGTTATACTGAAGCAAGAATGTCTAAAATTTCAATGGAATTAGTGAAAGATATTAATAAAGATACTGTTAATTTTATTCCAAACTATGATGGAGAAGAAACAGAACCAGAAGTATTACCAGCAAGATTTCCTAACTTATTAGTCAATGGAACAACTGGTATTGCCGTTGGTATGGCAACAAATATACCTCCACATAATTTAGGGGAAGTTATTGATGCTATTTTAGCTGTTTCTAAAAATCCTGATATTTCAATATTAGAATTAATGGAAAATTATATTCAAGGTCCAGATTTTCCAACTGGAGGATATATTTTAGGTAAATCAGCAATTAAAAAAGCTTATGAAACTGGTAATGGATTGATTGTTATGAGATCTAAGACAGATATTATTGATATTCATGGAGGAAAGAAAGCTATTGTTGTTACTGAACTTCCATACATGGTTAATAAAGCTAGATTAATTGAAAAAATGGCTGATCATGTTAAAGAAAAACGTATAGAAGGAATTACTGAAATTAGAGATGAATCTAATAGAGAAGGAATTCGTATTGTTATTGAACTTCGTAAAGATGTTCAACCAGAAGTTATTTTGAATCAATTATTTAAGTTAACTGCTTTACAAACAACTTTTGGTGTTAATTCTATTGCTTTAGTTAATAATGAACCACAAACTTTAAATTTAAAGCAAATGATTTCTTATTATTTAAAACATCAAGAAGAAGTTATTAGAAGAAGAACAGCTTTTGATTTAAAGAAAGCAGAAGATAGAGCTCATATATTAGAAGGATTAAAAAGAGCATTAGATAATATTGATGCTATTATTGAATTAATTAGAAGTTCAAGAACAACTGAAATTATTCAACAAAGATTAATGGCTGAATTTGATATGTCTGATAGACAAGCTAAAGCTATTAGAGAAATGCAACTTCAAAGATTAGCTGGATTAGAAAGAGAAAAAATTGAAAATGAATTAAAACAATTATTAGAATTTATAGCTGATTTAAAAGATATTTTAGCTAATCAGCAAAGAGTTTTAGAAATTATAGAAGTAGAATTATTACAAATTAAAGATAAATTTGCTGATAAAAGAAGAACAGAGATTATTCAAGGAACATTTGATTTAGAAGATGAAGATTTAATCCCTGTTGAAGATGTTATTATTTCATTAACAACAAATGGTTATATTAAGCGTATGCCTGTTGATACATATAAAACACAAAATAGAGGTGGTAGAGGTATCAAAGGTATGAGTACTAATGAAGATGATATAGTTAATTCATTAATGAATATGAGTACACATGATGATTTATTATTCTTCACTAATTTTGGTAGAGTTTATAGAATTAAAGGTTATAATGTACCAGAATTTGGAAGAACTGCTAAAGGTTTACCAGTTGTTAATTTATTAAATTTAGATAAAAATGAATGTGTTAAATCAATGATTTCTATTGATAGAAATCAAATAGATGAACAAAAACAATTGTATTTATTCTTTGTAACTTTAAATGGTTTAGTTAAAAAGACACCATTAGAAGAATTTAAAAATATTAGACAAACAGGAAAAATAGCAATTGGTTTAAAAGATAATGATGAATTAATTTCTGTAAAATTGACATTAGAAGATCATCAAATATTAGTTGCAGCTTCTAATGGTAAACTTGTTAGATTTGAAGGCAAAGATGTTCGTTCTATGGGAAGAACGGCATCAGGAGTTAGAGGTATTAATGTTGATGGTAGCCATGTTATTGGTATGACAACAGATGGAGAAGGACAATTTATTATGGCTATTAGTGAAAATGGTTATGGAAAAATGTCTCCACTTGAAGATTATCGTTTATCACATCGTGGTGGTAAAGGTGTTAAGACTATTAATACAACATCTAAAACAGGACAACTTGTTGCATTAAGAGCTGTTAATGGAAATGAAGATTTATTAATCATAACAAGTGAAGGTATTATTATTAGGCTTCCAATGGAACAAGTTAAAACTGCTGGAAGAAATACACAAGGTGTTAGATTAATAAAAGTTGCAGAAGGATCTGTTGTTTCTAGTGTAGAAGTCGTTGAAAAATCAGAAGATATTGATGAAGAAAATCAAGAAATAGAGGAATAGAAATGTCTATTCCTTTTCATTTTATTCTACAATATTTGACAAACAATATATTCTTCTCTACAATGGAAATAGAGTAGGTGAGGATAATGTCAGAAAAAAAGATACATATTAATCAAACATTAAAAAATATAATAGCAATTGTTATTATTGCTTTAGTATTTTTCTTTGTAGGTAAGTTATGGCCAAGTGGTGAAGAACCAACTAAAATGACAAGTGATTTATTATCACAACAAATACAAAATATTAGTGAATTAGCTGTTGTAGAATATAATTACACAAATATGGGTAAATTTGAAAATCAAGCTACTTTTTATGGTTGGAAAGTTCCATTTACAACAAAAAGTTTTATTATTTCTTATGATGGAAAGATAAAAGTAGGTATTGATATGAGTTTAGTAGAAGTAAAAATAAAAGGAAAAAATATTTCTGTTTTTGTTCCAGAAGCTAAAATTTTATCTCATGAAATTGATGAAAAAAGTATAGAAATTTTTGATGAAACAAAGAATATTTTTAATCAAATTAGTATAACAGATTATAACCAATTTGCTATTGATCAAAAAGATAAAATGGAAACAAGTGTTAAAGAAAAAGGAATTATAAAAGAGGCTCAAGAGAAAACAGAAAAAGTCATAACTTCTTTTATTAAATCATCATATCAATTATCTGATGATTATGAAATTAATGTAAACATTCAAAAATAATTAATTTAAAATATCTATTTTAATTTATTTAGCAACTTAAAAGAAGAAATTAAATAATTAATTATATTTCTAATATATTTATTTTTCTATTTATAAGAAAAATGGATAAGTCATCTTTAATAAATATATATTTTTTTAAGAAATCATGGTTTATTTATCATGATTTTTATTTTTGTTATTGAATTATTTATTGATAAAAATAGTTTCATTTAATTTTAATAAAATATTGAAAAAAGAAATAATTGTTGTATAATGTTGATAATTTGGGTATTTTTAGGGAGGGTATTATGAAATCAAATAAAACAGGAAAAAGTTTAGCTTTAAAAATGGTTATAGCATTAATATGTGGTTTATTTGTAGGACTTGGTTGTATTATCTTAAGAGAAAATTTAGTTTCTAATGGACAAGTAGAAACATGGAATACAATTAATAATCTTTTTTTCCAAGATATTACAGCTAAAGAAGCTACAGGTGCTATTGGAATTTTCTATATAGTAGGACAATTATTTGTTAATGCTTTGCAATTAATTATTGTACCAATGGTATTTGTTTCTATTTGTTTGGCTATATCTGTTGTAACAGATACAAAGAAATTAGGAAGAATTTCTTCTAAAACAATCTTAACATTTTTAACTACAACTGTATGTGCACTTATTTTTGCAGGTATTATTGGTTTCTTTGTTTATAGTACAGGAGCATTTAATGCAGTAGATACAACAAATATTACAGTTCAACAAGGAACAACAGGAACAAATCCTTTAAATATTATATTATCTATTATTCCTAATAACTTAGTTGGTTCATTTAGTAATAATGGAGGTGTATTAGCTATTGTATTTTTAGCTGTATCTATTGGTTTAGCTATGAATCAATTAAAAGAAAAAACAAAAACTTTAAAAAATATATTAATAGAATTAAATGATATTATTTCTGTATGTTTATCATTTGTGATTAATAAGTTTGCTCCAATTGCTATATTTTGTTTATTAACAAGAACATTTGCAGCATATGGTATTAATTATTTAAAACCAGCATTAGCTTATGTCATTACAGTTATTATAGCTTTATTGGTTTATCTATTTGTTGCTTATCCAATTTATTTAATAACAATGGCAAGAGTAAATCCTAAACCTTTTATGAAAAAGATTATAAAAGTTGTGTTATTTGGATTTTCAACTTCTTCAAGTGCAGCAACTCTACCACTTAATAAAGAAACAACTGTTAATGAATTAGGTGTTAGTGATGAAATTGCTTCATTTGTTTTACCATTGGGTATGACAATTAATATGGATGGAACAGCTATTATGCAAGTCATTGCAGCTATATTTGTTGCAGCAAGTTCAGGATATGATGTTACATTTACATCAATGTCTATCATTGCTATACTAGCATTAATTGCATCAATTGGAACTCCAGCAGCACCTGGTGCAGGAGCAGTCATTCTTTTTACTATTTTAACTGGTATGGGATATACAAATGATGCAACACTTCTTGCTTATTCATTAATTCTATCTATAAATAGACCAATAGAAATGTTAGTTACATCATTAAATGTTACAGGTGATTCAGCAACTTCAATTATTGTTGCTAAAAAAGAAAATATGTTAGATCAAGATGTTTATAAAAAATAAAAACACTATAAAGGTGTTTTTTTATTTATGAATAATATAATATTGAAAATGAAATATACTTTCTCTTATACATATTTGAACATTATCATATATATGAGTAGAATCATATATCTTTTTTGAAACAGACATATCTTTAATTTTTCCTTGATATTCTATTTTAAAGTGATAATTGGTTGAATATTTTGAATAACTTTTTTGTTTATCTATAACTTGAATAGTTTTATGTTTATATTGAGAGAAAGTCATTAGATAATTAAAAGCTTTAATTGTACTAAATGATAGAAAAAATGATACTCCAATAATAAATATAATTTGAAAAAACTTTTCTTTCTTTTTTCTTATTATTAACATCATAAAATAAGGAACTAAAAATATAAAAGAGTATATCATAATCAAGAAAATGAAATCATTTTTATTTATATTTATATTATTTGTATACTCTAATGAAAGAATTATTGATATAATTGTTGAACTTATTGGAAATGGAATATAATCACTTATATTATTTTTAAAATAATATAAAGTCATTGTAGGATATAAATATATATAAATTATCCAATTAAATAATATTATGAATAGTATAATAGTTAATGATATTTTTAATGGTAAAAATATAGAAATAAGAACAAAAATAGTTAATAGATAATTTATTAATTTTATAATTTTTTGTTCTTTTTTTATTTGTTTTTGAGACCAAGATAATTGATTTAATTTTATTTGTAAATCATTTTTATTTGTTTCAATGAATTTAATATCTTTTTTATGAAGAAACGATAGTGCTTGTATAGTACCTATCATATAACTATTAAAAGAGGCTATTTTTTTATTTTCTTTTGAAATAATTTGATAAAATCCTCTATATTGAGATTGAATACCTTTTATATCAGTATAAGAAAAAATATAACTTTTATTAAAAAGAGTTGTATATGAAATATATTCAGAATTAATAATAACTTGTTTATAATTATATGAAAGAATGAGAAATAAACCAAATAAATTTAATAATCCAAAGATTATAAAAGCAATAATAATTTTAAAAGAATGACAGTTTAAGACAATAAAAAATAATGATAGAGAAGAAATAATTATAGTTATTATACCTGTAATAAGTGTTGATTTAGTTGTATGTACTTTTACTTCTTTCATAAAATCATCTCCAATCATAATTTTAACATAAAAATAAATGAAAAACATTTTTTGTTTGAACTATTATATTGTTGTGGTATAATCAATTTGTCTAATTGATATATTGGATAAGTAAATAATAAGTTATTTTAGAGAACTTGTGGTTGGTGAAAACAAGGATAATGAGTTATTGAAATCTCCCAATATAATAAGTCAATTCGGTTGATCCGTTATCTCATATAAAGATATCATATGATATGAAATAGGGTGGCACCACGATATAATCGTCCCTTGTAAAGGTGTTTTTATTTTATTAAAGGAGAGGTTAAAATGATTGATATAGCAAAATTAAGAGAAAATCCAGAAGCTGTTAAAGAAAACATGAAAAAGAAATTTCAACATGATCGTTTACATTTAGTTGATAAGGCTATTGAATTAGATCAAAAATATCGTGAAACTTTAACAAAAGCAAGTGAGTTAAGAGCATTACGTAATAAGTTATCTAAAGAAATAGGACAATTTATGCGTGAAGGTAAAAAAGATTTAGCAGAGCTTGATAAGAAGAAAGTTAATGAAATGGCTCAAACATTAAAAGATTTAGAATTAAAAGAAGTAGAATTATCACCACAATTAAAAGAAGTGATGATGAAAATCCCTAATTTTATCGATGATTCAGTTCCTGTTGGTAAAGATGATAGTGAAAATGTGGAAATTCAAAAATATGGAGATCCTGTTGTACCTGAATATGAAATTCCATATCATGCTGATATTATTACAAAATTAAGTGGTTTAGATAAAGATGCAAGTGGAAGAACAAGTGGAAATGGATTCTATTATTTAATGGGAGATATTGCAAGATTATCTTCAGCAATGTTATCTTATGCAAGAGATTTTATGATTGATAAAGGATTTACTTATTGTATACCTCCATTTATGATTAGAAGTGATGTTGTAACTGGTGTGATGTCTTTTGAAGAAATGGATGCAATGATGTATAAAATTGAAGGTGAAGATTTATATTTAATTGGAACAAGTGAACATAGTATGATTGGTAAATTTAAAGATCAAATAGTTAAAGAAACAGATTTACCTATTACATTAACATCTTATTCTCCTTGTTTTAGAAAAGAGGTAGGAGCACATGGTATTGAAGAAAGAGGTATTTATCGTGTTCACCAATTTGAAAAACAAGAAATGGTTGTTTTATGTAAACCAGAAGATGCAATGGAATGGTATGATAAAATGTGGTCATATACAGTTGAATTATTTAGAAGTTTAGATATACCAGTAAGAACTTTAGAATGTTGTAGTGGTGATTTGGCTGATTTAAAAGTAAAATCATGTGATGTAGAAGCTTGGTCTCCAAGACAAAAGAAATATTTTGAAGTTGGTTCTTGTTCAACATTGGGAGATGCACAAGCAAGACGTTTAGGTATTAGAACAAAAGGAGATAAAGGAACTTATTATGTAGCTACATTAAATAATACAGTTCTTGCAAGTACACGTGCATTAATTGCTTTTATTGAAAATAATTATAATGAAGATGGTTCAATTCGTATTCCAAAAGTATTAAGACCTTATATGGGTGGAAAAGAAATAATTAAATAATTTGGAAAAAGGTTATGCAAAAGCATAACTTTTTTTATGAATAATTTTAAATGAAATGATATAAGATGTTTAGATTCTTTTTAGAAAATAGAAATATATTTTTTAAAATTAATAAATACATTAAAAACCAAAGAAAATAAGCCATAACAATATTGATTTCAAAATTATATATGTTATAATATTCATTGCCATTACAATAGGCGGCTTCGAACCATGTCAGGACCGGAAGGTAGCAGCATTAAGAATGTCCGTTTATGTGTAGTGGCTTTTTTAAAGGAGAATGACAATGACTGATATTGAGTATATGAAAATAGCTTATCAACAAGCAGAAATAGCCAAAGAACATGATGAAGTTCCAATAGGGGCAATTATTGTGAAAGATCATAAGATTATATCTGAAGGATACAATCAAAAAGAAACTTTAAATGATGTAACAGCTCATGCAGAAATGATAGCCATTAAAGAAGCATGTAAAAAATTAAAAACATGGCATTTAGATGGTTGTATATTATATTCCACTTTAGAACCATGTATTATGTGCAGTGGTGCTATTATACAAAGTAGAATAAAAAAAGTAGTATTTGGAGCAAAAGGACAACGTTGGCATGGATTGACAGAATATTTAAAATGTCATGAATTTAATCATTATCCTCAAATTATAGAGGGAGTTTTAGAAGAGGAATGTTCTTCATTAATAACTCAATATTTTCATTTAAAAAGAACATTATAAATTGAACTTTAATAGTAAAATAAATTTACTAGAAAAGTTCGTTTTTTTATAAATCATAATTATATAAAAATATGTTTTCATTAAAATAATGCTTTTCATTATATCTCGTTTCATTCTTTATAAAATATGTTATAATTGACAAAGGAGTTGATGACATGGCTTATAAAACATTATATAGAGTATACCGTCCACAAAAATTTGATGATGTTGCAGGGCAAGAACATATTATTACAACTTTACGACATGCTGTTGAAGAAGATAAAATTGCCCATGCTTATTTATTTTGTGGACCTCGTGGAACAGGAAAAACAACAATAGCTAAATTACTAGCAAAAGCAATAAATTGTACAGGAAAAGAAAAACCTTGTGATCAGTGTGAAAACTGTCAGCAAATTGCTGAAGGAAATCATCCAGACGTTATTGAAATTGATGCTGCTAGTAACAATGGGGTTGATGAGGTTAGAAATCTTATTGAGAAAGTTAAATATGCCCCTACACAGGGAAATTATAAGGTTTATATTATTGATGAGGTTCATATGATGTCTACTGGAGCTTTCAATGCTTTATTAAAAACTTTAGAAGAACCACCATCTCATGTAGTTTTCATTCTTGCTACAACAGAACCTCATAAAATATTACCAACAATTATTTCAAGATGTCAAAGATTTGATTTTACAAAATTAGGTTTAATTGACATCATTAAACGTATGAAAGAAGTTGTGAAACAAGAAGGATATAATTGTGATGATGAAGCATTAGAAATGATAGCAAAACTCGCTGATGGAGGAATGCGTGATGCTTTATCTATATTAGAACAATGTTTAGCATATAATGATAAGCATTTAAAAGTTGAAGATGTTAATCAAATTTATGGATTATTATCACTAGATAAAAAAATTAATCTTATCAAACTCATGTTGACAAAAGATATGAAACAATCTTTAGCAACTTTAGAGGATATGAAAAATAATGGTATAGATTTAAAAAGATTAACTTTAGATTTAGTTGATATATTGAAAGATATTATTATATATAGAAACACACAAGATATATCTATATTATTTATTTTATCTAAATATTATTTGGATATGATTGTTCCACATATTTCATGTGAAGAAGCATTTGATTTTATTGATATATTAATGGATGCAAGTGAAAAATATGCAAAGGTTATCAATCCAGCTATTTATTTTGAATTAGCAATTCTTAAAATTTGTAATCATGTTACAGAAGAAAAAACTATTGAAATAAAAGTAAATAATAATGATAATAATATGGAAAATCAACAGATTATTCAAGAAGAAGTTGTAGAAGATATTGTTGAAGCTCCTGATATTCAAGATAATTTTGAAGATGTAGAAGAAGATATCCAAGTAGAAGAACATATTCCAACTTTTGAATTTGAAAATGATAATGAAATCGAAGAAAATGTATCTAATGATATTGCTGTTGATTCTGATGATATCATGAATATATTAGTACAAGCTAATCGTAAAATATTGGAAAGTATTCAGGAAAGATGGCCTATTATAAAACGTTATCTAGCAAACTTAAATATGGCAAAGAGTGCAGCAATGTTATGTGATGGAATGGCAGTTGCAGCATGTCAAGGTGGTTTAATTATTGCTTTTGAATTTCAACCTGCTGTTAATGCAGTTAATTATTATAAGAATTACTTGCAATTGAGTTCTTTTTTAACTGAAATTTTAGGAAGTGAATATAAGTTTATAGCTATTCAGCAAGATGAATGGATTAAGATGAGAAGTCGTTTTATTGAGTTGAAAAAAGCTGGACAATTACCTGAGCCACATGAAATTACATTAAAGCATATAGATAGTAAAGATTTAGAATCTGTTGATTTAAATGAAGCACAAAAGTTTGCTGTTGAAAATTTTGGTAGTATTGTAGAGTTTAAGGAGGATTAATATGAATTTTAATCAGTTAATGAAACAAGCACAACAAATGCAAAGAAGAGTTAATAAAGTAAAAAAAGAATTAGATAATGAAATCTATGATTTTGAAAGTCAACAAGGTGCTGTTCAAGGAAAAATAAATGGTAAATTAGAAATAGTTGAATTAAATATTAATGACCAAATGTTAAATAATGAGAATAAAGAAATTTTACAAGATTTAATTATGGTTTCATTAAATGAGACTATAAAGAAAATAAACAAAGAAAGGGAAGATACATTAAATAAAGTAACAAATGGTGTTGATGTATCAGCGTTCTTATAATGGAATATCCACAATCATTTGAAGAACTTGTTGAATGTTTTAAATTATTGCCAGGTATAGGTGGAAAAGGTGCAGAGCGAATGACCTATCATATTTTAGAGATGGACAGTGAGCAAGCCCAAAGATTTTCTCAAGCTATTTTAAATATAAAGAAAAAGATTAAATATTGTAAAAAATGTGGGCATATATGTGAAAATGATTTATGTGATATATGTCAAGATTCTCACAGAGATCATTCAACAATTTGTGTTGTTGAAAATCCTAAAGATGTATTTGCTATGGAAAAATTAAAAGAATTTCAAGGAGTTTATCATGTTTTACATGGAACAATGTCTATAATGGATGGAAAAACAATAGAAGATTTAAATATTCAAACTTTGTTTGATAGACTTGATGATAACATTAAAGAGGTTATAATAGCAACCAATCCAACCAGAGAAGGAGAAACAACTGCTTTATTTTTAGCAAAGTTACTTGCTAAAAAGAATATTCCTGCTAGTCGTATTGCAAATGGATTGCCTATTGGAAGTAATTTGGATTATGCAGACGAATTAACTTTATTAAAATCATTAGAAGGTAGAAAGAAAATATAATCATCTCATATAATTAGTGAGGTGATTTTTTTGTTTAAGGTAATAAAATTTTTACTAAGAATTATTATAACAGTATTTATAATTATTTTATTTAATACATTAGAGCCAATAACACATATAACAATTGGATTAAACCTTTTTAGTATTTTAATGATAAGTTTATTTGATATTTTTGGTTTTATTTTATGTATTGTGTTAAAATTACTTCTATAAGAACTATATATAAATAATTCTTTATATCTTTGTTGAATTTTTATATAATAGAATGAGAAATGAGGTGTAGTGATGTCAGGTTTTTTTATTACATTTGAAGGTGGAGAAGGTAGTGGTAAAACAACAATAGCCAAAATGATTAAAGACCAATTAACAAAAGAAGGATATTCTGTTGTTTTAACAAGAGAACCTGGAGGAGTTGAAATAGCAGAAGAAATAAGAAATATTATTCATGATGTTAAAAATACAAATATGGATAAGAAAACAGAAGCCCTATTATATGCTGCTAGTCGTAGACAACATTTAATTGAAAAAGTAATTCCAGCTTTAGATAAAAATTGTATTGTTATTTGTGATAGATTTATAGATAGTTCTTTGGTCTATCAAGGAATTGCAAGAGGAATTGGTATAGATGAGGTTTATCAAATGAATTTATTTGCTACTGAAAATATTCTTCCAGTACGTACAATATTCTTTGATATAAAACCAGAAGATGGCTTAAAGCGAGTTTATGACAATAAAGATAGAGAGGTTAATCGACTTGATTTAGAAACTTTAGATTTTCATCAAAAGGTGTATGAAGGATATTTAGATATTTGTGATAAATATAGTGAACGTATAGTTAAAATTGATGCAAGCCAAAATATTGAAGGAGTTTTCAATCAAGTGATTGAAAAAATTAAAGAAATTATATGAGTTTAAAAAATTATTTTGAATTAAATCAACCTATTTTTTATAAACTATTATCAAACTGTTTTCAAACACAAAAGATACCACATGCTTTTTTATTAGTAGGAAAAAATAGCAGTGAAGCGGCACATTATATAGTTAAATCGTTAATTTGTGAAAATGATTTATTAGCATGTAATGAATGTAATGAATGTTCAAGGATAGATAATCATAATTATGGAGATCTTATATATGCTAATGGCAATGATGAAACTATAAAGAAAGGTAAAATAGAATATATTCAAGAACAATTTTCAAAATCTTCTTTGGAGGGTAAGTCAAAAATTTATTTACTAGAAAATATAGAGAACTCAACAACAGAAGCTATGAATAGTCTTTTAAAAATATTAGAAGAACCTATTGAAGGAGTTTATGCAATATTTACTTGTCAAAATATAAATAGAGTTCTTCCAACAATACAATCAAGATGTCAAATTATCCAATTATTACCAAATTCAAAAAAAATACTAATTCATCAATTAAAAGAAAAAGATATTGCAGAAGATGATATAAATGTTTTATCTGAAATATTTGTTAATTTTGATGAGTGTAAAAAGTATGTTGATTCAGAAATATTTGATGATTTGAAATTAGAAGTCTATCATTTTATTGAAGATTTATATTTTCATAAAGAGAATCTCATTATAAATGTTGAAACTCATTTGCTAAAGAAATATAAAGAGAAAGAAATCATCCATTTATTTTTAAATATGCTTGTATTAGGTTTAAAAGATTTGTTTCACGTGAAACAAAATATGTCTTTAACTTATCCTTCATTTAAAAGTTTATTTGAAAGAGTAAATGATGATGAAAAAAATATTATTGAAAAAATAGAATTAGTTTTAAATACAGACTATTTATTAGAGACAAATGCAAACATGTTGCTTTTAATGGATAGTATGATGTATAGAATATAGAAGGGAGAACATATGGAAGAAAGGTTAGCGTGTATAAGGTTTAATCATGTTGGAAAATCATATTATTTTTCTACTGATTTGGATTTACATAAAGGTGATAAGGTTGTTGTTGAAACAATTAGAGGACTAGAATTAGGAGAGCTTATCACTGATTTAAAAGATATATCTGAATTTAATTTAGACACAGAACTTAAAAAAATAAAGAGAAAAGCCAATAGAGCAGATATTGATGTTCATGCTTTTAATAAAGTAAAGGCAAGTAAATCATTAGAAATATGTAAAGATATTGTTAAAGAGTATGATTTGGATATGCATTTGGTAAGTTGTGAATATACTTTAGATGCATCAAAAGTTATATTTATGTATACTTCAGAAAGTCGAGTTGATTTTAGAGAGTTACTTAAAGAGTTGGCAAGTGTGTTTAAATGTAGAATTGAATTAAGACAAATAGGACCTAGAGATAAATCTAAAATAGTGGGAGGATTAGGATCTTGTGGATTACCACTTTGTTGTTCTTCTTTTTTAGGAGAATTTGATGGAGTATCTATTAACATGGCAAAAAATCAAATGCTTGCTATTAATATAGATAAAATTTCTGGTTCTTGTGGAAGATTATTATGTTGTTTAAAATATGAAGATGATATTTATTCTGAAGAAAAACAACGTTTTCCAAAAATAGGATCACGTGTAAAGTATGATAACAAGATTGTTAAAGTTGTTGGTTTAAATGTTATTAGTGATTTAGTAAAAATTGATTATGATAGTAATATTTCTTTTGTTCCATTGAAAGATATAAAACGATTACCAAATAAAGATAAGGAAGAAAATAATGAACAAAGAGGTCGTTAATTATTTACTTGCGTATAAAAATATGAAAATTATCCAAAGGAAAGATATGTTTAACTTTTCTTTGGATACTGTTTTATTAGCTAATTTTTGTACCCTTAATAAGGATGTAGATAAGATTATTGATTTTGGAACAAATAATGCTGCTATACCTTTACTTTTATCAAGAAGAACAGATAAAAAAATAGTTGGAATAGAAATCCAAGGAGAAGCAGTTGAAATAGCAAAGAAAAATGTGGATATAAATTGTTTAAATGATCAAATTAATATTGTTCATGATGATATTAAGAATTATGTTAAAAATAATGATAAAGTGAAATTGGTTGTTTGTAATCCTCCTTTTTTCAAGGTTGGCGAAAGAAGCCATATTAATGATAATGAGTATTTACAGATAGCACGACATGAAATTAAAATTAATTTAGAAGAAATTATTCAATCGGCAGCAATGATATTGGATAATAAAGGAAGATTTGCTATGGTTCATAGACCTGATCGAATGATAGAAATTATAAATTGTATGCAAAAATATGATATTGAACCTAAGCGAATAAGATTTGTTTATCCTAAGCATAATAAAGAATCTCATATTTTTCTAATTGAAGGAATGTATAAAGGTAATAGTGGAATTAAAATTGAAACTCCATTATATGCTCATGAGGAAGATGGTAGTTATTCAAAAGAAGTAAGATTAATGTTTGGAGAAAATGAAAATGAATAGACAAAAAAGTTTTGAAAATAATAAGCCTACATTATATTTGGTTGCAACACCAATAGGAAATTTAAAAGAAATGACATTCAGAGCTGTTGAGATATTAAAAAGTGTTGATTACATAGCAGCTGAAGATACAAGAAATACTATTAAATTATTAAATCATTTTGAAATTTCAACAAAATTAATTTCACATCATGAACATAATATTGTATCATCTATACCTAAAATTATAAATTTGTTAAAAGAGGGAAATCATATTGCTTTAGTGAGTGATGCAGGATACCCTGCTATAAGTGATCCTGGTTATGAATTAGTAAAGGAAGTTATTGATAATGATTTTAATGTTGTTCCTATATCTGGAGCAAATGCTTGTTTAAATGCTTTGGTCGTTTCAGGAATATCACCACAACCATTTTTATTTTATGGCTTCTTAGATCATCAGGACAAAAAAAAGAAAAAAGAGTTAGAGAATTTAAAACTTTATAAAGAAACAATTGTATTTTATGAAGCTCCTCATAGAATAAAGAAAACTTTAACATTGATGTTATCTATATTTGGTAATAGAAAAATTACTCTTGCAAGAGAAATAACAAAAAAGCATGAAGAGATTAATAGAGGTACAGTTGAAGAAATTTTAAAAATTGTTGATACAATGAAAGGTGAAATGGTTATAATTGTAGAGGGGAATTCAAATGACGTTGAAGAGGTAGAATATCTTCAAAGTATTGAGGAACATGTTAATGAATATATTGAAAAAGGAATGTCTACCAAAGATGCTATAAAAGAAGTTGCAAAACAAAGAAATGTTGCAAAAAATATTGTTTATCAAGAATACCATAGAAAATAAAATGAGTATAGAAATATATTTATTTTATTTTTTTTATAAAGTATAATATAAATTATAGGAGGAATTAATAATGATTTATACAATGACATTTAATCCATCAATTGATTATATTGTATCAGTTAATAATTTTCAAATAGGAAGTGTGAATAGAACTGAAAAGGAATATCTTTTACCTGGAGGGAAGGGTATTAATGTTTCTATTGTTTTGAATAACTTAGATATTAAGAATATCGCATTAGGATTTATAGCTGGTTTTACAGGTCAAGAGATTAAAAGAAGAATTGAGGATGAGTTTAAAGTTAATACCGATTTTATTGATGTTAAAGAGGGATATTCTCGAATTAATTTTAAAATGAAAAGTGATGAGGAAAGTGAGGTTAATGGGAATGGTCCTATAATTAATGAAGAACATCTTACATTATTAAAGCAAAAGTTAATGAACTTACAATCAGGAGATATTCTTATTCTTTCAGGAAGTATTCCAAGTTGTGTATCTAAGGATATTTACAGTAATATTATGAGTTATTTAAAAGAAAAGAATATTAATATTGTTGTTGATGCAACAGGTGAATTACTAATGAATGTATTAGAGCATAAACCTTTTCTTATTAAACCTAACAATCATGAGTTAGAAGAAATGTTTCACGTGAAACTTTCTGGAATGGAAGACATAGTAAAGTATGCAAGAAAATTACAGGAATTAGGAGCAAGAAATGTACTTATTTCAATGGCAGGAGATGGAGCATTATTTGTTTGTGAAAATAATAAAGTATACTTTAGTGAGGCGCCTAAAGGAATAGTAAAAAATTCTGTAGGGGCTGGAGATTCAATGGTAGCTGGTTTTGTGGCAGGCTTTGTAAATACAAATGATTATGTTGAAGCATTTAAAATGGGTGTTTCAACAGGAAGTGCAAGTGCTTTTTCAGAAAATTTAGCAACAAAACAGGAAGTTGAAACATTATTAAAAACAATTAAAGAAGTCGAATATAATGTTTAAAAGGAGAATTATATGTATAGAGTAGGAATTGATATTGGTGGAACAAATTTAAGATGTGCTATTTTTGATAATGATATGCAAATAATAAAGCGATATAAAACACCAAATGATAAGAATAAAAATGCAGAAGAAAACTTAAAACCAATGATAGAATTTATAAAAAATTTTGAACATGAAATTATGAGTATAGGAATTGGATGCCCAGGACCATTAGATGCACATAAAGGAATTATTCTTAATCCACCCAATCTACAAGGTTGGGATAATTTCAATATTGTAGAATATTTTATAAAAGAAACAAATATTCCAACTAAAATGAGTAATGATGCTAATGTTGCAGGTTTAGGAGAAGCTATACTAGGAGCTGGAAAAGGCTACGAATCTGTTTATTATATAACAATGTCTACTGGATTTGGAGGAGCATATGTATTTCGAAATGAATTAATTAATGGTATAAGTACATGTGCTGGAGAAATTTATAACATGATTGTTAATGAGGATAAACATCAACACAAAGGAACTAATGCAGGAAGTTTAAATGAACAATGTGGAGGTTATGGATTATCAATTATAGCTAAAGAAATATTTAAAAAAGAAATGACAGCAGAAGAATTATTTAGACTTTATCATAATGGAGATAAAAAAGCGATAGAGTTAATTGAACATACTGCTGATATTGCGGCTAAGGGAATTGCTAATATTGGATGTGTCATTGATCCTGAAATATATATTGTAGGAGGGAGTATTGCTAATTATAATCATGATTTTGTAGAAATGGTTTTTGAAAAGGCTAAGAAATATTATATCAAACCAGAATATCTTCAATATAAATTGGCAAAGTTTTCTGATGATGCAGGATTGATTGGTGCTGCCTTATTGTAGGAATTGTTTGTATGCAAAAAGAATGTATAAATTGTGATCTTAATCAAGTAAAGAAAATCTGTAAAATTTTGAATTATAATTTTGATCAAGAAAAGCAACTCACTGATTTGGTAAAACAAGAATTGGAAGATTGTGATATGTCATTAACAAATCCTGAAGTTATGGGTAAGTTATGGTTAAAAATAACAAAATTTATTAATAGTAAAGATCCATACAAAACAATCAAAAAAGAATATAATGATTTATTACTATCTTTAGAAGATGAGATAAAAAAGCATATTCATTCTTTTGAAGATATACTTAATATATCAATAGCATCAAATCTTATTGACTTTGCAGCTAAACATCAATTTAATCAAGAAGATGTCAAAAAATTATTGTTAGAAAATCAAAAATTGAAATTATCTATTAATGATTCTGATAAGCTAAAAAAGAAAATATTAGAAAGTCAATCATTATTATATATAGGAGATAATTGTGGAGAAATTGTTTGTGATAAATTATTTATAGAATATATTCAACAAATGAATCCACATTTATCTATTACATATGCAGTCAGAGGACAGCCTGTTGTAAATGATATAACTTATGAAGATGCTTGTTATGTAGGTATGGATAAGATTGCGAATATTATTGATAATGGTACATATACTTTAGGAACGGTTTTGCGTAAAACAAATCAAAAGTTTAAAGATATATTTAATCAAAGCGATTTAATTATTTGTAAGGGACAAGGGAATTATGAAGGATTAATTCATGAGAAAAGAAAAGATATATTTTTTCTTTTTATGGCAAAATGTGAAATTGTAGCGCAACCATTAGCTGTTGATAGATTATCAATTATTTGTATGCAAAAAAATGTATAATTTATAAAAATATCATCATACTAAATATGGTGATAATATGGATGAAAAAAGAAAAGTTGTTTTAATTGGAACTGGTATGGTTGGAATGAGTATGGCATATTCATTAATGAATACGGGAGGTATTGATGAATTAGTTTTAATCGATCTTGATAGTGAAAAAGCTAAGGGAGAAGCTATGGATTTAAGTCATGGGTTGCCTTATAATTTTTCAAAAATAAAGATATATAGTGGGACTTATGAAGATTGTCAAGATAGTGATATTGTTGTTATTTGTGCAGGTGCAAATCAAAAAGAGGGACAAACAAGATTAGAATTGACAATGATTAATACTAAGATTATTAAAGATATTGCATTGAAAGTGAAGAATAGTGGCTTTTCAGGTATTGTCATAGTTGCAAGTAATCCTGTTGATTTATTAAGTTATGTTGTATATAAGGTTATGGGAATAGATAAAAGAAAAGTGATTGGAACTGGAACAATGTTAGATACAGCAAGAATGAGATATTTATTAAGTGAATATCTTCATATTTCAAGTGATGATATTGAAGCATATGTATTAGGGGAACATGGAGATTCATCTTTTATATCATGGATGAATACATATATTGGTTGTAAAAGTGTAATTGAATTTATTGATGAAAAAAATCTTGATATGAATAATCTCAATGAAATATATAATGAAGTAAGAAATGCAGCCTATGAGATTATTGAAAGAAAAAAAGCAACATATTATGGAATTGGACTTGCTTTAAACAAACTTATACAATCTATCTTTAATAATTCTCATAAAATATTATGTGTAAGTGCATATTTAGAAAATAAATATCAACATAGTGATATTTATATGGGGGTTCCATGTGTTATAGGTAGAGAAGGTGTAGAAGAAGTTATTCAACTACCATTAAATGATATGGATCAAAATAAATTTGATAAAAGTTATAATATATTAGAAAAGATAAAATTAGATATAGAAAAAGAAATTTCAAAATGAAATTTCTTTTCTTTTTTAATATAAACGTCTATAAGCTTTCTTATACTTGCTAAAGCTAGATAAAGGTGTTCTTTTAACAACATGTCCAATTGAGGCATGGTTACCATGACAAGTAGATCCTTCACCAGAAGCATGAACAATAATTCCACCACCTATATAAATTCCTATATGATGATATCTTGATGATCCACTTCTTCTAAAGGCAACAATATCTCCTGCTTGGAGTTCACTTGCTGATATTGCTTTACCAGAACGAGCATAACCATTTGCAGTTAATCTTCCACCTCTAACACCTGCTTTTTTATGTGCCCAGTAGACTAATCCAGAACAATCAAATAAATTTGGACCAGTAGCTCCCCAACTATAAGGAGAACCTAATTTACTAACGGCAAAATTAGCAACTTTATATCCTGTTTCAGCATCTCCAGAATTTCCTTTAATAACATCTCCACCAGAGTCGTCCTTTGGTAAAGAATTAGCCATTTCTGTTAATGCATCGTCTATTTCTTTTTGAGCCTTTGCATTTTTACTTAATTCTTTTTGATCTAAAGCTAATTCTCTTTTTTGTTTTTCTTGTAAAGCAATGAGTCTTTTTTGCAGTGCTGCTGCTGAATTTTTTTGAGATTGTAAAGCAGCTTTAGCATTTGTTAATGTTGACTTTTGTTTTGTTAATTCGTTTTTTTGATTTGATAGGGCTTCTACTAATTCTTTTTCATATGAAGTTATATCATTAACACTGTTTAGCCTAGAGAAAAAGTCAGTAAAGTTGGAAGCTCCAAAAAGAAAATCTACAAGAGTATTTGAATTATAATATGATTGCATTACATACAAACGTTCTCTCATTTTCTCTTCTTTCTTTTCAATATCTTTTTCTATATTTGTTATTGAATTTAAAAGATAATTAATTTCTTTTTCTTTTGTTTTAATCTTTGCATTAAGTGTTGATATTTTTTTTGTTACTTCAGAAATATCATCAGAAGTATCTATAATTTCTGATTTTGTTTCTTTTATATCTTTTTTTAATTGAGAATTTTTCTTTTTTAAATATGAATTAAATTGTTTACAAACTTTTTGATTACTACGTGTTAATCTAGAACTTGAACATAGTTTTATGTAACGATCTTCATCTTTTGAAAAATCAATAGCTTGAACATCAACAGGTCTTATAACTAATGAAAGTGAAGTACAGATGACAAGACTCGTAATAAAAGTTTTCTTCATTATATCACTCCTTACTTTTTACATTATAACATATTTGAAGAAATAGGAAACTCCAATATCTGTCAAAAATAGTACTAATCATCAATATTTTTACTTATATATTTATATTATAAGGTATTTAAAAATTGTGTCAAATGTAAAAACATTTTAAATAATAGAACATATAGTATTTTAGGGAGGTGAAAAAATGATTGCAGATGGTATTGATGTTTCTCAATATCAAGGTGTCATTAATTGGGAATTAGTAAAAAAGCATATTGATTTTGCTATTATAAGGTGTGGTTATGGACAGGATATACCTGGACAAGATGATCGTATGTTTAAAAGAAATGCAGATGAATGTACAAGACTTGGTATACCATTTGGAATATATTTATATTCATATGCTCAAAATGAAACTGAAGCCTTATCAGAAGCTAGACATGTCATAAGACTTATACAAGATTATAAAATGGCTTATCCTATTTATTTAGATTTAGAAGATCCTAGAGTTGGAAGATTATCTAATGAACAAATAGAAAAGAACTGTAAAGTTTTTGCTGATGAATTACAAAAGAATAACTATTTGCCAGGTTTTTATGCGTCATACTATTGGTGGACAACAAAATTGACAGGACCGTTATTCTCTAATTATACAAGATGGGTAGCTAGATATGCAGATGAATTAGGAGAAAATGCTGATATGTTTGATATGTGGCAATACTCAGATAATGGATTTGTTGAAGGAATTGAAGGACCAGTAGATTTAGATTATAGTTATAGAGATTTTCCAACAGAAATCAAAGAACAAGGATTAAATAACTTTGAAAAAGAAGATACAACTCCACCAAGTATGAATTATAAAGTAGGAGATCATGTGGTTTTTGATCATGTATATATTTCATCTGATAGTAGTATTCCACTTATTCCATATATGAATCATGGAACAATAACAAGGGTTGTACAGAATGCTAGAAATCCTTATTTAATTGGTAATGGTTTAGGTTGGGTTAATAATGAAAGTATAAAAGGAAGTTTAACTTATTTATCTAATCCAACATATCGTGGGGATTCAATTGTTGATGCTTTAGTTCAAATAGGAGTTGATGCTTCTTTTGAATCAAGACGAGAATTAGCTAGTAAAAATGGAATTGAGAATTATACAGGAAGTGCAAGACAAAATTTAGAAATGCTTCGTTTACTAAAAGAAGGTCGATTAAAACAATAAGGTTTCCCTTATTGTTTTAATGTTTATACAACAAAAACAAGAAATAAATAGATAAAATAAAGCAGAAATAAAAAGTATTATATAGTTAAATATTATATTGTATTTATGTTTACACAATAGTATAATTGTTGAGGAATTGTTTGAGGGGGTATAGCAAGATGGTTTATGCTAAATCTAAAGATAATAAGAAGTGGAAGAAACATATGATTTCATTGATTTGTGTTTGTCTTTCCTCACTTATTATGTCTATAAATATTAAATCATTTGTTAGAGCAGGAAATCTTATACCTGGAGGTTTTACAGGATTATCATTATTGCTTCAAAGAATGGGGCTTGAATTTTTAAATATAGATATACCATATTCAGTCATTAATATATTATTAAATGCAGGTCCTGCATTTATTGGTTTTCGATTGATTGGAAAAAAATTTACAAGTTATTCAGTTATGATGATTATTTTGAATTCTATTCTTGTTGATATAATTCCAGTTACACCTATTACATATGATCCATTATTAGTATCTGTTTTTGGTGGGATTTTGAATGGCATTGCTATTGTTATAGCATTATATGGAAAAGCTTCTAGTGGTGGAACAGATTTCATTGCTATTTATTTGTCTAATAAATTGAAGCAACCTTCATGGAATTTTATTTTTGGAATTAATGTTATTATTTTAATAATAGCAAGTTTAGTTTTTGGTTTCGAGGAAGCAATGTATTCTATCATTTTTCAATTTGTTTCAACACAAATTATTGAAAGATTTCATCAAAGAGATCAACAAGCAACATTATTTATTATTACAAGTATTCCAACAGAATTAGAGAAAAAACTTATGTTATATACTCATCATGGAGTAACACGTTTTGAAGGAAAAGGATGTTATCTTAAAGAAGATAAAACTTTATTATATACTGTTGTTGGAGCAGATGAGGTTAAAGATGTTATTAGTTTTATAAAGAAGGAAGATCCAGAGGTTTTTGTTAATATAATTAAATCTAGTGGCATTAAAGGGAACTTTTATCAAGAACCATTAGAATAAGAAATATGATAAATTATAAGAAAAGAATTCATTTTAAAATGAATTCTTTGAGAAATTATTATCTTTTTGATTATAGTAATCCTTTAGGAAAGATTCAAATATTTCTATATGGAGTTGTTCATCCATTATAATACGATTGAGCATGTTTTGAATAATAGGCTCATCAATACAAGATATTTGATATTGGTAGTTTGTAATGGTGTTTTGTTCTTGAATAATAGCATTTTCTAATAGTGTATTAATTTGACGAGGATAGACATTGAAACCAGGAGACCAGTATTCAAGTAAATCATGATGACAATCCCATAAACGTGGGTCAGCCCCTAATTTATAACACATTCTTGCAAAAATATCGAGATGCTTCATTTCAACAATAGCAATTTGAATCATTGCTTTTGATAATTGAGGCCATTGATTTTCTAAAATAATGTGATTATAAAAATAAAGACTAACAGCATTCATTTCAGAATGTAAACCACCTAAGTTTGATAGAATAATTTGACTGTATTCAATATTTGTATCTAATTCTTTGATAGAAGGATAGGGAGTATCAAGTGTATATTTCATGTTAAAAACCTCCATATTGATATATATGAAGGTTTATTTATTTTTATTCAATAATTTTTCAAAAGCTATACGAGGAGCCCCATTTTCTAGAAAAATATGACCACAATATTCAAAGCCATTTTTATTTAAAAAAGACTGCATAGATAAATTATCTTGATGTGTATCAATGCGAATACTTTGAATATTTTTTTTATTACATTGGTGTTGAGCAAATAACAGCATTTCTTTAGCAAGATTTTGACCTTTCAAATTTTCATCAATGACAATTCTATGTATGACTGCATATGATTGATGGTCTGTTTTCCATTGACCATCAATTTTTTCATAAGTTAAATCATTCTCAATAGCAAAATATATTGTTCCCATAATATATCCATTATCTAATACATAACTATGTTTTTTTAGAATATCATTTAGTAATTGTTGTTCATTTGGATATCCATCTTGCCATTGATCAATATGATTTCTTTTAAAATAACTTTGAGCTTGATGAATAAGTTTCATCATTTCAGGAATATCTTTTTTTGTAGCATTTCTTATCATCATCGTTGACCTCCTAATAATCCATATAAAATAGCATCATAATAATATCCATTCTTAAATATATGTTGTTTTAAATATCCTTCTTTATTAAAACCACATTTTTCTAAAAGATGAGCAGATGCTGTATTTTCAGCAAAAACCACAGCATAAATTTTTTTAATAATAAAATTATTAAAAATAAATTCGCACATTAAAGGAATAACATAACTCATAATTCCCTTATTCCAATATTCAAAGCCAAGCCAATATCCTAATTCACAATTTTGACAATAAATATCTTTTTGAAAAGTTGCACCAATACAGCCAACACAAATACCATCTACAATGATAGCAAAGTCAAGTTGATGATGTTCAATAGAAAATTGAATATATTGCATAGCATCACTGACTGTATAAGGATGTGGGAAAGAATTTCTTAAGTATTGGCAAACACGTTTATCATTAGCAAAATAAGCTAATTGACCAGGATCAATTTGATCTAGATTTTTAAGTTCAATTTTCATAAAGTCTCCTTATTCTATTTATTTACATCATATTCATAATTGAATAATGACATGACTGTATTTCTATTGTTATTGTACAAAATATTCAGTATAATGAAAAGGAAAAAAGGATGTGAAAAAATGTTAGCACATTTTATGAGAGTGGCTGTATATATTATATCAGTTATTTTATCTATGTATGGATTAAGCTGTTTTCGATTTGAAAATTATATAAAAAGAGGAAAAGTAAAAGAGTTTTATATATTTTATATTGTTGTTTCTTTAGGAATAGCTTATTTATTTGCTCAATTTGTTTTAAGTTTTATAAATATGAGTTTTTATACATAATAGTCAGAAGTGATACATATATTAAAATATGAAAACAATATATGTAAAACTTCTTTTTGTTTTGGTAATGATATTATGTATTCATTTATTTCAATATAAAGATCAGCTTTTTCATGTTGAAACTGATTTTTCTCAAAAAAAAGAAAAAACACAATACATTGTTCAAGTTAAAACCAAAACAAAAACATTAAAAGTGAAATTAGATGATTATTTAGTTGGTGTAATAGCAGGAGAAATGCCAGCAAGTTTTGAATTAGAAGCTTTAAAAGCACAAGCAGTAGCAAGTCGAACTTTTGTATTATCAAGAAAGTTAAAAGTTGATAATACAACCCAATCTCAAGTTTATTTAACAGATGAACAGATGAAAAAGAATTGGGGTAAACAATATCAAAAGAATAAGGAGAAAATAAAAAGAGCAGTTAAAGAAACAAATAATGAAGTTATGACATATAATGGAGAATATATTTCAGCATTATTTTTTTCTAGTAGTAATGGAAAAACTGTCAATAGTGAGGATTATTTTAGTGGTAAAGTTGCATATTTAAAAGCTGTTGATAGTCATTGGGATTTAACAATTGACCCTACTAATCTAAGAAAGAAAACTTTTACAAAAAGTCAAATATCAAATATTTTTCATATCAATTCTCCAGAAATAAGAATTACTTCATATACATCTAGTGGATATGTTAAAAAAGTAATTATTAATAAAAAAGAATATTCAGGAAGAGAAGTAAGAGAAAAATTAAATCTAGCATCATCATGTTTTCAAATTCAATTAACTTCAAAAGGTTATACATTTATAACGAAAGGAAATGGACATGGTGTTGGAATGAGTCAGTATGGTGCTCAAGCGATGGCGAAAGAAAAGAAAACATATAAAGATATTCTTTCTCATTATTATAAAAATATTAAAATTAAAAGTATATAATTCATTCTTTTGCTCATACTTAGGTTGAGGTGAAAGTATGAATAGAAGAACATGGAAATACAAAAAAGCCATAGGAATTGGGTTGTCTTTAGTTTTATTTTTAGGTGGAATTGGTATTGTTCAAAGAATTTTAGATAACCAAACAGATAATTTTAAAGATGAAACAGTTGTTAAGGTTGAAGAAAAGAAAGACGAAGAAAAAGAAGATAAGAAAACAATTGAAACATTGAAAGCTCCTGTAAAGGATGGAATAGGGATTGTAAGATATTATTATAATAAAGATGATGATGCAGCAAAGCAAGAACAGTCTCTTATTTTATTTGAAGGTGTATATAGACCAAATCAGGGTATTGATTATGCAAATAAAAATGCTGCTTTTGATGTTACTGCTTCTATTAGTGGTACAGTTACAAAGAAAACAAATGACCCTGTTTTAGGATGGGTTGTAACAATCACAAATAGTGATAAAATTTCTACAACATATCAATCATTATCTAAGGTTAATGTTGAAGTGAATAACACAGTTAAACAAGGTGATGTTATTGGTGTAAGTGGAGAAAATGTTTATGAAGCAGATTTAAAAAATCATTTACATTTTATCTTGCAAAAAGATGAAAAGATGTATAACCCAGAAAAGTATCTTGATCAACCATTAAATACGATTAAATAGCGATTATGGGTCGCTATTTCTTTTTATTTAAAAATTTCTTTTATAAAATTTTTTTCTTTGCTTGTATTTAAGAAAAAAAATGATACAATAGAAAATGCTTATAGGAGGAATGTTTATGAAATTATCAAAAGAAATTGGTATTGACTTAGGTACAGCTAACATTCTTATTTATGTGAAAGGTGAAGGTATTGTTGTGAATGAACCTTCAGTTGTAACTATCAATACAGAAACAAACAGACCCATTGCTGTAGGTGCAGAAGCGAGAGATATGCTTGGAAAAACTCCAGGTAAAATTCAGGCTATTCGCCCTTTAAAAGATGGAGTCATTGCAGATTTTCAAATTACAGAAATATTACTAACTCATTTTATCAATAAATTAAATTTAAAAGGTGTTTTTTCAAGACCTACAATTTTAATTTGTTGTCCATCTAATATTACATCAATTGAAAAAAGTGCTATTCAAGATGTGGCTTTAAGATGTGGAGCTAAGAAAGTATATATTGAAGAAGAACCAAAAGTTGCAGCTATTGGAGCAGGTTTAGATATTTCAAAACCATCAGGAAATATGGTTGTTGATATTGGTGGGGGAACAACAGATGTTGCTGTTCTTTCATTAGGTGATATAGTAACAAGCACATCATTAAAAATTGCTGGAGATAAAATGGATGCAGAATTAATAAAGTATGTTAAAGATAAATATAAGTTATTAATTGGAGATCGTACTGCTGAAGAAATTAAGATTTCTATTGGTAGTGCATATGAAGCTGATCCTCAAGCTATAATGGATGTCAGAGGTAGAGATTTAGTTACAGGATTGCCTCATACAATTCAATTAAGTGCAAGAGAAACTCAAGAAGCATTAGATGAATGTTGTCAAACAATTTTAAGAGCAACAAAACAAGTATTAGAACAAACACCACCAGAATTATCTGCTGATATTGTGAATAAAGGTATCTTCTTAACAGGAGGAGGAGCTTTACTTCATAATTTAGATAAATTTTTAGAAGAAGGTTTAGGAGTTCCTGTATTTGTAGCAGAAAACGCATTAGACTGTGTTGCAGAGGGATGCGGAGTTATGTTAGAAAATACACAATATTTACAATAATAAAGGATACATACAAGATGATAGTTTTATCATCTTGTTTTCTTTTTTTGTAAATTTTTATAAATAAGTTTATTTTTTGTTAAAATAACAGGCAGATAGATAGAAAGGAATGTAAAAATGATGAGTAAGAAGTTTTTCTTTTTTGATATTGATGGAACATTAGCTGTGGGAACACCAGGAAGGCAACATATTCCTGAAAGTACAAAGTATGCTTTAAAAAAATTAGAGGAGAATGGACATTTTATTGCTATAGCAACTGGAAGAAGTTATGCTATGGCATATCAATACATGCAAGATTTAGGATTTGAAAATATGGTTAGCGATGGTGGTAATGGCATAACAATTCATAATCAATTAATTGAAATAAAGCCATTAGATTATGATAAATGTATTGCTTTGATAGATGAATGTAAGGAAAAAGGTTATATATGGGCTTTTTCTCCAGATAACGAAACAAGGAGATTAGCACCAGATGATCGTTTTTATGATTTTACACATGATGTTTATATGGATACAGTTGTAAAAAAAGGTTTGGATCCAAGAGAGTATGAACATATTTATAAAGTTTATGTGGCTTGTTTTGCACCAGAAGAAGAAAAATTAGAGATGTTAAAAGAATTGCCATGGTGTCGTTTTCATGAAGAATATCTATTTGTTGAACCAGGTGATAAGTCGGTTGGTATTAAAGCAATGGTTGATTATTTTCATGGAAATTATGAGGATGTTGTTGTTTTTGGTGATGAAAAGAATGATTTGAGTATGTTTAGTAGTGAATGGACTTCTATTGCTATGGGGAATGCAATTGATGATTTAAAGAAAAAAGCAGATTATATAACAACAAATGTTGATGAAGATGGTATATATAATGCTTGTAAATATTTTGGTTGGATAGATTAATATGGAAAGAAAAATTATATTTTTTGATGTCGATGGAACATTGTATACTCCAGAGCTTGGAGGAATTTCTAAAAATGTTAAAAATGCAATAAGACAAACAAGGAGTCAAGGGCATTTATGTTTTATATCAAGTGGAAGACCTACTGCTTTTATTGCTGAGAATGTTAAAGAGATAGAATTTGATGGATATGTCTTAGCTAATGGAGCACATATTCAGTTTGGAAATAAAGATTTAAGAATAAGTTATCTCAATTATGATAATCTTAAAGAGTTAATAGAAAAGTTAAAAATAAAAGGTATCGAATATGTACTTCAAACACCAACATATGCTTATATAGATAGAAAATGTATAAATTTAATTAGTTTTTTCTCTAAATGTAATATAGATCTTTGTAATTTTTGTTATGAATTTAATGAAGATGATATCATGCATCAAACACTAAAAATAGAAGTTTGGGTTCATAATGATGAAGAATTAAAATATGCTCAAACATGTTTTGGAAATTTTGCATATGAAGTTCATCCTGATAATCATAGCATAGAAGTTTATGCTAAAGATGTTTCAAAAGCAACAGGGATATTAGATGTCTTAAATTTATTAGATATGTCTGTTCAAGATAGTATCTGTTTTGGAGATGGACCTAATGATGTTGAAATGTTTGAAACAGTAGGATATTCTATTGCAATGGGAAACGCAATTGATGTTATTAAAGACAGGGCAGATGAGATTTGTTTAAGTGTTCTTCAAGACGGTGTAGCATGTAAATTAAAGGAACTATTTGATTTAAAATAGTTCCTTTACTCTTTCTTGACTAATTTTTTTTGATAATAAACATCTGTTTTTAAAAGTTCATTATTTATATAGTCAAGACCATATTTTTCTAAAATTGTTTGTTGATTAGAAAATAAGTTTGTTCCAATACCGAGTTTATTGTTATCAATAGTTGCCCCAATAGAAGTTAAAATAGTTGGATACATATCAATAACATTAAATAAACGATTTTTAGTGTTTTGTGATGATGTAACTGAATTAATGATACAATTATAAGGAGTACGAATATAATCAGATTTCATATTAGTTAATAGTTGAGAAGACATACTTTTATGATCACCTGTTATTACAATTGTTGTATTATGATAAAAATCTTGTTGTTGAATCCATTTAACAAATTCATAAACTTGATGTGATTGACAAGCAATAATATTTTTATATGTATGAGAATATTTTTTAGGACATTGATCACAAACATAACCATAAGGAGTATGAGGGTCAATAGTCATAATTTCAAAATTAAAATATTCATTTTGATGAGATGCTTTGCTAATTTCCTTTTTAGCTATTTCAAATAGTTTTTGATCTTCGTATCCCCAAAAGACATGATAATCTTTAGGAATATATCCAACTTCGATTGCTTTATTATAATCCATAATTTTATAGTTTCCATGTTGTGTATAATAATTAGAAAGACCTGCAAAACGAGCATCAGAACCCATAATGACTTCTTGAAAATAATTTTCTTTTTCTAAAACTTCTCCTAAAGAATAAACACCAGGTAAAAATAAAGATTGAGGATCATAATTTTGATTTTCAATAGGTAATGATGATGTAATACCTGAAGTTTGAGCAATAACTGAAGCAGTAGTCCATTGTGTTCCTTCTAATGTTAATGCACCACCAAGTTTTTGGGAATGAGAAAAATGTGTATTTTCTAAAGCTAATTTCTCCAATTCTGGTATAAGTGATTCTTCAAAACATCCACCATTTTGTTGAGAGAAATATGATGATTCTATGGATTCTAGATAAATATGTATAAGATTATGTTTCTTTTTAGAAAAAGATATATTAGTATTTTGAGGAGCTATATACTGTGTTTCATAAAAGTTTGATAACTCTGCTTTATTAGCAAAATATACAATAATATTAAGTTTTAAACAAACAAAAACTAAAGATATTGTGAATGCTAAAATACAAAAGCGATAATGATAGGGTTTAGTATGATATTTATTATTTCTTACTCTTTGAATAAAAGAAATAAATTTTGATGTTAAAAAAGTACAAATCAGAGATAAAGGAATTATTTTTATCAAATAATCATAAATAATGCCAGTATCTGTATTTGAAGAAGAAAACTTCATATGAAAAATAATTTGATTAATTGAAGGAAAAGAAAATGTATTTTCAATCCATAATAAAGAGAAAAATAATAAAAAACTTAAATATAATAAAATATGTATAATAATTAATTTTTTTCTTGTCATATCTAACACCTCACAGTTATCATATAAAAAAGTTATGAAATTTATGAGAAAAAATATGAAAGAATTTCTAAAATATAATTTTTTAAGTATGACTTATAATTTGAATTGAATTTTCTGTGTATTGCATAATTTCGAATTTGTTTCCATCTGGATCATGAGTCCACATTTGATATGTTTCAGATGGTCCTTTTGATATATCAGTATCAAATACAACACCATTTCTTTCTAGAATTTTTCTAGTATCATAAATATCTTCAACAATAAATGCATAGTGTGAATAACCAATATGTTCATTAAATTCTGTATGAGGTTTTTGATTTTCTTCAGCAGGAAACAGTTCAATAAATTGCATAGGTGCAAGTTCAATATAAACATTAAATAATTTATCAGGTGTTTTTTTAGCAATAGCTTGCATAACAGGTCTATCATCTCTATTTAAGTAGACTTCATATTTGACAGAGGCTTTTACCTTTCCACCAAGTTTATTGACATAAAAATCAATCATTTCATCCATTTGATCAGTGTAAAATGCTATATGCATAATATTAGTAAAATTCATTATTTGTTTTCTCCTTTATCATTATCAAATACTATATTTTGTTGATCTCTTCCTTTTTTCATAACTTTAGATATTTCTAAAGAGAGGTTGAGCAGTTCTTGTTGTTTTTGATAATTTTTTTCTTTAATCATTTTTATAAATTCTTTAAATTCATAAGTTAAACGATGAGCATTATCAAAATGTTTTGTTTCATTTTCTCCGTTATTGTATGAAATTGTATATTCAAACATTTGACTTAATGGAGAATGGATAATAATACATCCCTCAGTTCCTTGAATTGTATTTACAAGAGGAGCTTTACAATCTTTAGCACCAATTGCTATAGCTTTAAAACTTCCATAATCAAGAGTCATGATTCCAGATGTATCAATATTTTTTTCAATATTGGCATTATATTGATTATTCAATGGGGTACTAAATAAACCTATTAAAGCATGAAGATTATAAACATTAATATCCATCAAAGCCCCACCTGATTTATGGTAATCAAATGCAGGTAAAATAATTTCATTTTTGAAAGCATTATATCTTGAAGAATATTGAGAATAGTTAAATATGGCTAATTTAACAGCTCCAATTTTTTGAATGTCTTTTTTTAAAGATAGAAATGATGGTAGGTAATGAATATTCATAGCTTCAAATATCATCAATTTCTTTTGATTAGCAATTTCAATTAATTCTTCTAATTCTTGAGGATGAGAAGTTATCGGTTTTTCAATAATAACATGTTTTCCAGCCTGTAAAGCTTTTTTAGAAAAACTAAAATGTAAATGATTTGGTAAAGCACAATAGATAGTATCAATATCACTTTTTAACATTTCTTCATAATCATAATATGTGCCATTAAAATGATAATTTTCAACTAATTTCTCAGTTTCTTCTTTGGTTTGTTGAGTACCTAATATATATGTTTCATCAATATCAAATTGATGATATATTTGTAAAAGATCTTTTACAATCATTCCAGTACCTAATATTCCTAGTTTCATAAAATACCTCCTTTATATATTTTTCTTAATGCATCAATAATTAATTGGTGATCTTCTTCATGACTAAGTCCAGAGATAATAAAGGTTCCCTTAACTTCGTTATTGACAATCAATGGAAAACCACCACCACAAACTGCATAATTGTCATTGTTTAGCATATGTGAATAATTATCTTGATTATAAAAAACATAAAGAGATGAATGTTTTGATTCTAATACTGTTTTTTCTTGGCTCCGTGTCAAGAGTGGAGGATTAAGGGATAGTTATCGAGAGATAGCTATTC
>CAJUOS010000010.1 GCA_910588075.1 uncultured Erysipelotrichaceae bacterium
GAGAAAAGAAAACTGAAGAATTATTTAAATCCTCCAGTTATATTATAGAGCCAAATATTAGACTAAAAATAACGCTTAAAAAGCGTTATTTTCATTTAACCAATTGACTTTATGATAATAAATAATAAACATAATTGCACAAGTTACCCATGTAACTGGCCAACCCATAAACACATAATAAACACTTGATGTTATCTTTGTAATGAGAATCAAATAAATTTGTCGAAGAATAACAAAATTAAAAACCATAATATACATTGGTACAGATGACTTTCCTGCTCCTCTTAAAACACCATTATAAATTTGAACAATAGGTAAAACAATATAGAATGGCACGAATGCTAATTGCATTGTACGTCCTGCTTCCACAACACTAGGTTCACTATTAAACACAGCTATAAAGCTTTTACCATATAAGAATAAAATAACTGAAATAAATGCAATAACAGCAAATGTCATAGCCATAGCTATTTTTGTTCCTTTTTTAACTCTATCAAACTGTTTTTCCCCAATATTTTGTCCTACAAAGGTCGTAATTGCCATATTAAAACTTTGTAATGGTAAGTTAACAAATCCATCAATCCTTATGCTTGCTGAATATCCTGCAACAACGCTCGAACCAAATCCATTCACATAGGACTGAACAACTAAGTTAGATAAAGATACAATACTTTGTTGTAATCCTGTTGGTAATCCTACCATTATAATCTTTTTTAAAATAGGTACATCAAAACGAATATCTTTAATTATCAGTTGATGAGCTTCCTCTGATTTCATCAAGACATAAACAATCATAATAGCACTTATTGCCTGGGCAATTAATGTCGCATATCCTGCACCAGCTACTCCCCATTTCAAATATTTTACAAATAAGAAATCTAAAATAATATTGATAATACAAGCTATGACCAAAAAATATAGTGGTCTTTTTGAATCACCAATCGCCCTTAATATTCCTGAACCCATATTATAAATAAGTGCAAAACATATACCTATAAAATATATTGATAAATAAGTTGAAGATTCTGGAAAAACATCAATTGGAGTCCCAACTGCATGTAACATAGGATCAGTCCCTAAAACCCCTAAAATTGTCAACAATACAGACATCACTAGTGTTAAAGCTGCTGAACTATGAACTGCCTTTTTTAATCGTTTATAATCTCCAGCTCCATAATACTGAGCAATAATCACTCCTGCACCTGTAGCCAAACCCATAAAAAAGCCAATTAACATATTAATAATAGGTGAAGATGCTCCAACAGCTGCAAGTGCTTCTTTTCCTACATAATTTCCTACCACATAAGAATCAAAAGTATTATAAAGTTGTTGAAATAAGTTTCCTATAAGTAAAGGTATTGAAAACCAAAAAATTGATTTTGCTATTGAACCATGTATCAAGTCCGTTGTTCCATTTTTCCTCATAAACTCACTCCCTTTTCTATGCCCTATTATACTCCACTTTCCTTAAAATAAAAAATAATTACATTTTCTGAAAATAATTTTTATTTTTATATAATTTCAGTATAATAAACATACGGAGGAAAGATTATGAATAGAAATATTATATTTTTTGATGTTGATGGAACATTAGTAGATGTGAGACCAGCAAGAGAATATATTCCTGAATCTACAATTCAAGCAGTTCATGCTGCAAGAGAAAAAGGAAATTTATGTTTTTTATGCACTGGAAGAAGTAAAGCAGAAATTTATTCACATATTTTAGATGTGGGATTTGATGGAATTATAGGTGCTGGTGGTGGATTTGTAGAAATTGGAAATGAAATGTTATATCATAAAAAAATTTCTCAAGATGCTATTAATCATGTTGTTGATTTCTTTGATAAACATCATTTTGATTATTATATTGAAAGTAATGGAGGATTATATGCAAGTCCTCATCTTGTTAAAAGACTTGAATGGATTACATATGGTGATTTAGAAAATGATCCTCAAGCAAGACAAAAAAAAGAAGAAACTCCTAGTCATTTTATTCCATCATTAAAAGAAGGGTATGACCTTCATCGTGATGATGTTAATAAAGTTTGTTTTTTAGAAAAAGATGGATTTCCTTTTGAAAAAATAAAAGAAGAATTTGAAAATGAATTTAATGTTATTCATTGTACTGTCCCTTCATTTGGTGATGATAGTGGTGAATTATCTGTTCCAGGAGTTAATAAAGCTTCTGCTATTGAAGCACTCATTACTCATCTTGGTATCCCTAAAGAAAATACCTATGCTTTTGGAGATGGTTTGAATGATACAGATATGTTAGAATATTGTCAATATGGAATTGCTGTTGGTAATGCTAAAGAACAATTAAAAGAAATTGCTGATGAAGTTACTGATGATATAGCTAATGATGGAATTTATCATTCTATGAAAAAACATCATTTAATTTAAAAAATGCTCAGTTAATTGAGCATTTTTCATTTTAATACTTTTTCTAAAGTTTTTAATAAATTTCCAATATCTATTGGTTTGGCTATATGTCCATTCATTCCACTTCTCAATGCTTCCTGTTTATCTTCTTCAAAAGCATTTGCAGTCATTGCAAAAATAGGTATAGAAGCTAAATTTTTATTTTTTAAATTTCGTATTTTTCTTGTTGCCTCATAACCATTCATAACAGGCATTTGAACATCCATAAGAATTAATTGATAATATTCTGGTTCAGAATTTTCTATCATTTCTACTGCTTTCTTTCCATTATAAGCAATTTCAATCGTAAAACCTTCATCTTCTAAAATAGCAGTTGCAATTTCTTGATTAAGTTCGTTATCCTCCACCAATAAAATACGACCTGTATAAAATTTATTTTTTTCTTTTTCTTCATTTTCAACTATGTATTCATCATTTTGATTAACAACTGAATATAAACAACTTCTTAATTCTGATAAAAATAATGGTTTACTGCAAAATGCAGAAACACCTGCTTCCTGTGCTTCCTCTTTAATATCTGACCAATCATATGCTGTTAAAACAATAATAGGTATATTTTCTCCAATTTCTTTACGTATTCTTCTTGTTACTTCAACACCATTCATATCAGGAAGTAACCAATCTATAACATATATATCATAATGATTATTACGCATTATAGCTTGTTTTGTACGTAATATAGCTTCTTTTCCAGATAAAGTCCATTCTGCATGTATACCTATTTGCTGAAGCATATAAGATACACTATCACAAGTATTAAAATCATCATCTACAACTAATGCACGACAATTTTTAAATTCAGGAATATTTTTAGGAATTTCTGGCCCTGAATGTAAACGGAATGAGAGCGATACAATAACTTCTGTTCCAACTCCTTGTTCACTTTTAACTTCAATTGAACCATTCATCATATCAACAATATTTTTAGTGATAGCCATTCCTAAGCCTGTTCCTTGAATACCACTAATGGTACTATTCTTTTCTCTTTCAAACGGTTCAAAAATATGTGCAACAAATTCTTCACTCATACCTATTCCTGTGTCTTGAATACAGAATTCATATTGAGCATAATCAGATGACAAACCTGGTTTTTCAGTTACTCTCATATTGATCATGCCACCTGCTTGTGTATATTTAATAGCATTACTTAATAAATTAAGAAGTACTTGATTTAAACGTAATTTATCACAATAAATATTTTCATCTAAAACATCTATTGTATCAATAAATAATTCTAATTGTTTAGCATGTATATCTGTCTGTAAAATATTATGTAATTCATGTAATACTTCTGGTAAACTACATAGTTTTTCTTCTAGTCGTAATTTACCACTTTCTATACGGCTCATATCTAAAATATCATTAATTAAACTTAATAAATGATTTCCTGATGTCATAATTTTCTTTAAATATTCTCTCACCAAAACATGATCATCAAAATGTGTTATAGCTAAGTTTGTAAATCCAACAATAGCGTTCATTGGAGTACGAATGTCATGCGACATATTAGATAAGAAGACACTTTTAGCTTTGCTTGCTCTATTGGCTTGTAAAAGAGCATCTTCTAATAATTTTCTTTGTTCCATTTCTTTACGTGTTTCTTCATCTACACTTCTAAAACCTAAAACAACTCCATGACTTTTATCCCAAATATTTGTTCTTACAACTTTCATTTCAAAATATTGAACTTCATTATCATTTAATATTCGAAAATTCATATAAAATACTTTCTTTTCTGCAAGTTCTTTTAATAAATATTTTTGAGATGTTAATTCTTCAAAGGTTTCTTTATCATCTTCATATACAAACTTTTGCATGTAAGTCTTCATACTTTTATTAAGTTCAATCTCGCCATTAAATATAGTATCTAACATATGATGATTATCATCTACTACTCTTAATGGTGTTCCTAATCCTGTATTTAAATCAAAAAAACAAACAAGATTATAATCTACACTTAATGCTCGTACTAATTCCATTTGATGTTTTTCTTTATTTTTTTCTTGTAATTTTTGATCAGTATAATCTATAAGTAAATGTTGATAAAATAATTCATTATCTTCTTTTAAAAGTTTAATATTTCCCATAATATGAATAAGTTGTCCATTTTTATGTACAACACTATATTCAACATTGATACTATCACCTTCAGATTTTAATTCTTTAATATCATTTTGAAGTTTTATTTTATCTTCATCTAAAACAGAAGGAGCAACAAAATAGAATCCATCTTGAACCAATTCTTCTTGAGACTCATAGCCTAATATACTTAATGCAGCTCTATTAACACTAAGAATTTCGTTACCATTCATTGTATAACATAAAACTCCAGAATCAATGGTTGTAAAAATAGTTTCTAATGTACGATTCTTTTTGATAAGTTCTTCTTCATATGCACGTTCTTGAGTAATATCTATCCCAACGCCAACTGTCCCCATAACACTTCCATCAAGATCATATAAAGGTGATTTATAAGTTGTAAAAAGTTTCATTTCTTCACCAGATTTAACAAGTTCTTCTGATATACAAGTTTTCTTTGTATTCATAACTTCTAAATCAGATTCCATGCAATCATAACCATCTTCATTAGGATCAACATCCCAAATATAAAAATGATCTCTTCCTTCTACTTGAGCTTTTGTTTTATTCACAGTTTTACAAAAACTATCATTTACTTTCTTATGTATACCCTCTTTATCTTTATACCAAATAAGGTTAGGGATGTTATTAATAGTTGCTTCAAAATAATGATTTGTCTGCCAATAATCTTTACTCATTTTCAATGTTTGTTGCCATCTTAAGAAACGAAACTTGACTTCTTCATCTGACATAGGCATAGTCCACACATCTTGAATATCTTTTAAATGATTCCACTGATAATTTTGATCTTTATTCACTAATAATATAATTTGCATATTATCTTGTTTTTTTAAATTAAATAAAGATAGTCTTGATTTTAAATCTTCATTACATAAATCAATAATAACAACGTCTGATTTATAAAATATTATTTCTTCAATTTGATCACTTTCATAAAATTCATGTGTAAAATGTTCTAATGGTGGTATTTCTTTTATAGTTTTAAAAAATTGACTTTGACTTCCTAATAAATAAAAACGAGTATAACAATGATACATCTTTAATTTCCTCCCTATACTCTATATTATTTTATGTGTACTTAATTTAATTTTTATAGTTTATTAGCATATAATTTCATTCTAACAATCCTCAGAATTTCTGTCAATATTTTAAGGATTAATAAAAAAAGAAGTACTTCTACTTCTTAGATTTAAAATCATAAATTATATTTGATAAAATTCTTTTTTAGGCATAGGAGGAACATATTCTATTTTTTTAATATTACTTGATGATGAGCTTCCAACTTGATTATTGGCTTTTATTGATAAAGAATAAGTTCCATATTTTCTATTATCATATATAAAAGAATATTTTGAAAGTGATGAGTTAACAACTTTTTGATAAACAATTTTATTGTTTGAATTTTTCATATATATTGTATAACTTGATGCTTGATTCACTTTTTTCCAAGATAAAGAAATTTTATTTTTACTAATTATAGCACTCGATAGTTGTGGTTTTTTTGGTGCTTTAGGATAATTTGGTCTTACATATACAATTCTACTTTTACTAACTTTGCCTTTTCCTACCCTATAATCTGTTGCTTTTATATAAGATACTTTATGAGAATAATTTCCATGAATAGACATTTTTGAACCTGTCATTAATGCTGTATGTATCATTGTTTGAGATCGAGAACTTTTTTTATAAAAAACAATATCACCTTTTTGTGGCTTTTTTACAACTTTAGCACCTTTTTTCAATAACTGCTTATACATTGTTGTACTATTTGTAGCATTTGGTATAACTTTTGTTGATACTTTTGCCTTTCTTGCAGACCAATTTACAAATGCTGTACACCAAGGAGCAGGTCCATATTTTTTCTTATAACGACTCCCTTTTTCTTTCATTGCAATAGAAACCATTTTATCTTGTACAAGTGTCTTTGCTTCTATCTTTTTGATATTAAATTGTATAATCGTTATTCCTAATATCAACACAAATATTATTTTAACTATTTTTTTCAACATATTTCTCTCCTCAATACCAATTACAAGTATAACAAAATGTTCACAAAAAGTACACACAAATCTTAAGAAATTCTTAAGATTTTAAAATTATATTGATTAAATCAATGTTTTTAGATACACAAAAGCAACACATCTTATATCTTTATCTCATAAAAACCACTAAAAATAATAGAAATGATACATCTAACATTAGGTACAATAATATGTCATAATATCAAAATAGTTTACTTAAACATAAGTAATTTAACTCAATTTAAAAAATTATATTTTCATAATCTATCCTTTTAAATAAATAATATTTTTAAATCAGTTTTTTTATTAAATGACTATATATTTATGGAGACAAAATAAAAAATTAATGTATAATTAAATTAAGGAGGATGATTCAAATGAAAAAGTTTATATTATTATTTATTTTTTGCTCATGCTTATTTGGATGTACATTAAACTCCAATGAAAGTATTAATCACAAACAATTTTTATTAGACATTCAATCAACTATGCCTTTAGAAATTTATAATGAGCTTCAAAAAAATGGGTATTTTTCTCAAATCGATAATACTCTATCCATTGCAAATGATGAGCATAATCCTACACTACGCCTTGACTTTACTTATAAAAATAACATATTAGTGAATTATGTTGCAAAAGAATATGGTTTTATAGATAATATGAAGAACCAAACAATAAATGAAGAAGAAGCAATGACTTTAGCAAAACAATTTGCTAAAATATTTTTACAAAAAAATATATTGTTAGAAAAAACTGATAATTTGAATGATTATATTGGAAAAAATTATATAACTTTTAAAGATAATGAAAATAATATTTACTTAGTACAATTAAATAAAAATATGATTATAAAGTATATTAACAATTCTTAATAAGTTAAAAAATACATTAGTTTTTTTCTAGGTGATGAGGCTAAACAGAAACAGAATATTATCAAGTGTCTGAAGTAAAAAAAATAAACACAGGTATTAACTTGTGTTTTCTTTTATTGTACTTCAATATCTTTACTTCATTATTTATAACCATAAGAGAAGGTAATAATTTATTTCTAATATAGAAAACAGATATTATATAACTTAAAAAATGATTTTCTATCTAAGTTATAATCTTTTTTTTACAAAAAAATAGCTATCTCTTTGATAACTATTCTCTCTATTACTTTTGATATAAAGCAAAAACGAAGTATCTAATAACTCTCCTCTTGATATTCTATAACATGATCATTTTCATATACAATTTTAGCACTATGAATTTTATCATCTTTAAGCCATTCAAAAAAATGATAATCTCCTTCCCACATAGGCAAAGAAGCAATTTTATCGTTATCAATCCATTGTAATATTCCTTCATCACATTCATGTATTTCTCCACTAAATTCATGACATGTATAAACAAACATCAATTCATCTTCACCATAATATATTCCTGGAAAAGATACAAATCCTTGTAACTGTAATTTTTGAGCTTTTAATCCAGTTTCTTCAAAAATTTCTCTTTTCATACATTCTTCAGCACTTTCACCTGTTTCAAATTTACCACCAACACCAATCCATTTTCCACTATTGATATCTGTTTTCTTTTTCACACGATGAAGTAATAATGTCTGTTTTTCTTTTTGTATATAGCACATTGTTGTTAAAATCATAATTAACGATAGTGATAATAATCAGGAGATATTCCTGTTATTATATCTACACTCACTTCCTCTTCTAACAATTCTTTTAGTTTCTTTACCATTATTTTTTCTGTATGATGATGAATATCAATTAATAATAAATTATGATCAGAAGCATTTTTAGCATGACGATATTTTGTATCACCTGTTAGATAAGCATCAACCTTACCATAAAATTCTTCTATAAAATCTGCTCCACTTCCACCACAAATTGCAACTCTATTGATAATATCAGTTTGTCCTGCATATTTGAAGTGTTCTAATTGATAAACATTCTGAACATAATCTATAAACTCTTCCATTTTCATAGGTTGATTTAATGTTGCTAGTCTTGTTATACCAGAATGATCACCAACTTCAATATGATGAACATCCATTTGTTCAATAAGCCACTGATTCATAGAAACTTTATCTAAAGCAGTATGAGAACTATAAACAACTATCTTATTTTCAATAGCTTTAAATATAAACTCTCCCATAAATTCATCTTTATCTATATTAGATATTTGATCTAACAAAAATGGATGGTGAGTAATAAGCATTTGACAATGATTTTCAATAGCTTCTTCTAAGGATTGAATATCTGCATTAAGTGAAATCATGATTTTGTGAACCTCTTGATTTCTATCTCCTATTTGTAATCCACATTTATCCCATTGCTCTTGTATTGATAATGGAAAATGTTTTTCTATTATTTCAATAATCTGTTGTGCTTTCATTTAATTCACCTTCTATCATCTTAATCAAATATTTGACTTCTTGATAACGATAATGTTCGCTTTGTAAAGAAGTCAGTATTTTTTGTTGTACTTCTAATTGATGCTTCCATTTTTCATAAAATAACTCATTTTTATTCTTTCTTAAACATGGTCCAAAAATTATATCTTGTTCTGTATATTTCAATAATTTTTTTGTTTTTTCACAAACAATAATTTCATATATATGATGAGCGTCTTTTACTATTTTCTCATCAATTATTTCCATATTTTGTTTAAATAAATATTCTCTCAATACTTCTAATCCAACATTGGCTTGAAGAATAAATCTATGATTTTTTAAAAATTCTTGATGTTCATTTAAAATATCAACAATTAATTTTCCTCCCATGCCACAAATACTTATCATATCAATATTCTTATCAATAATAGGATTCATACCACTTCCTAGAAGTGGTATGACATATTTTTGTAATTGATATTGTTGAATTGTTTCAATAGATGCGTTAATTGGGCCACTTGCAATATCACAAGCATATGACTTCTCTATAATTCCTTTTTCTACCAAATAACATGGTAAGTAAGCATGATCAGTTCCTATATCTGCAAGTATTTCCCCTTGTTTATATTTTTCTATTAAATCTGCAATAGCCTGTAATCTTTTTGATAGTTTCATATTAACGATCCAAGAAATCTTTCAAACGTTTAGAACGAGAAGGATGTTTCAATTTTCTTAAAGCTTTTGCTTCAATTTGACGAATACGTTCACGTGTAACGTTGAATTCTTTTCCAACTTCTTCTAATGTTCTTGTACGTCCATCATCTAATCCAAATCTTAAACGTAAAACTTTTTCTTCACGGTCAGTTAACTCTAATAGAACTTCATTAAGTTCATCTTTTAATAATTCATTAGCAGCATAATCATCAGGAGACATTGCTCCTTCATCTTCAATAAAATCTCCTAAATGTGAATCATCCTCTTCTCCAATTGGTGTTTCTAATGAAACAGGTTCTAATGATATTTTTTGTATTTCTCTTACTTTATCTGCTGTCATACCATCCATTTTTTCTGATATTTCTTCAGCAGTTGGTTCTCTTCCTAATTCTTGAATCAATTGTCTTTGTACACGTGTTAATTTATTGATAGTTTCAACCATATGAACAGGAATACGAATTGTTCTTGCTTGATCAGCAATCGCACGTGTTATAGCTTGTCTTATCCACCATGTTGCATATGTAGAAAACTTAAATCCTTTTGTATAATCAAATTTTTCAACAGCTTTAATTAACCCCATATTTCCTTCTTGAATTAAATCTAAGAATAACATTCCTCTACCAACATATCTTTTAGCAATTGAAACAACTAATCTTAAGTTCGCTACTGCCAATTTCTTTTTAGCCTCTTCATTTCCATCAAGAATACGTTTAGCTAAGTCAATTTCTTCTTCATGACTTAATAATTCTACACGACCAATTTCTTTTAAATACATTTTAACAGGATCATTAATTTTAACATTACTTCCTAACTGTGTACTGTCATCTTCTTCATCTTCTGAATACATATTTACAGTATCAGTTGTCATCATATCAAAATCTCCAACAAAATCTAGGTTAGGAACATCTTCATCAAAATCCCCATCTAAATCTAAGTTTTCTAAATCCTCTAAATCTTCTAAATCATTAATCGCTTCACCTTTTAGAAGTTCTTCATCATCCACATCTAATACATCTAAACCATCTTCAATAACAATTTGATTATCTGTAATAAACTGTAAAAGTTCCTCTGTTGCTTCATCATCAAGATCATATTTAGTTAAAAAAGTATCTAAATCATCTTGTGAAAGTGTTCCTCCTAAAACATTGGCTGTTTCTTTAATTAAATTTTTTAAGTCTTCAAATGTAACTGGTGCTGCTTTTTTTGTTTCTTTTTTCATATAGACTCCTTTGTATTCGATAAATTCACAATTTCTTTTAGTATTTCTGCCTTTTGTGTAGGATCTAAAATATAATTAAATTGTTCTAATAATTGTTCTTTTTTCATTTTTTTAGCATTTGAAGCAATTGTTTGAATATAATCATCAATAGCTTTTTCATCATATGACATAGGTAGTTGAGATGTTGATATCTCAATAATAGTTTGGATAAATTCTTCTTTTGGCATACCATTAATAAAATCAGCCAAAACTAATTGATTATGTTTTCGATAATAATCAATTATATATGAAGCAATAACACGATATTGATCATTATACATAAATCCTGCCTTAGCTTCATATTTCAAAGCAACTTCTTTGCTATTTAACATATAAAATAATAAATCATGCTCTGCCTTGTTGTATTTATCCACCATTTGAATTGTTTTCTTAATTTCATAATGTAAAAAATTTTCTTCTTTTTGAGGTTTTATTCCTGCTACTCTTTGTTGAATAATTTCATATGAAAAACCAGACTTTTGAGATAAAATATGAATATAATAATCTCTATCTACATCATCTTGAAGTTTTGAAATCTCAAAACACATTTTTTCTAAATAATTTTTACGATCATCATAATTTTGAGTATCAACAAATTGATATTCAAAATCCATTTGAAATTCAATTGGCTTTAATGTTTTCTTTAATATTTCTAACAAACCATCTTTTCCATCAGATTCATAAATTTCATCAGGATCTTTACCATTAGGTAAAATAATAATTTTAACTAATAATCCAGCTTCTTCTAGCTGTCTTGTCGCTTTGCTCATTGCTGTCTGTCCAGCATGATCCCCATCAAGACAAAGACAAATAGTTGAAGTCAATCTTTTTAATGCTTGAATATGCCCTTTTGTTAGAGCTGTTCCCATAATAGCTACAGTATTTTCAATACCTGCTTTATACATAGCAATAACATCCATAAACCCTTCTAACAAATAAACAAATCCTGCTTTTTTTACTGCTTCCCTACATTGGTGATAATGATATAATGTTTCACCTTTCACAAAAATATCTGATTCTGGAGAATTAATATATTTACTATCATGTTGTGTAGGCTTATAAATTCTTCCACTAAAACCAACAACTTCTCCTTGTTGATTATAGAGTGGAAACATAATACGATCTTGGAAACGATCAAAATGTTGTTTTGATTCCACAACTAATCCAGACTTAACCATATCTATTTCTTGAAATTGCAATTTTGAAAAAGCCTGATAAAGTATAGAATCTATTGGTGCATATCCTATTTGAAATTCTTTTATTAAATCATCTGTAAAATGACGTTTATTAAGATAAGCTTTTGCTTCTAATCCTAACTTTGTATTTAAATAATAACTATAAATTTTCTGTGCTTCTTTGTGCATTTGATAAAATGCAACATATTCTTGCTTAACTGGTCTTTTTTCTATATCTAAATGATATTCACTTAAATCTATTCGACCCATTTCAGCAACCTTTTTAACTGCTTCTATGTATGATATTTTTAAATATTCTTGTAAAAATGTAAAAACATTACCTCCAGTATGACAAACAAAACACATAAAAATTTGTTTATCTGGAGATACTGACATAGAAGGATGTTTATCATCATGAAACGGACATAGAGCTATGTAATTTCTTCCTTTTTTCTCTAAAGGAAGATATTGTCCTATCACATCAACGATATCAACACTTTGTCTTATTTCATTGAGTTTATCCTGTGATAGACGTACCATAGCTCTTCTCCTTCATTAAAATTTCACTTTTTCATTTATATAACTCATTAATTCATTAATTGGTAAACGAATTTGTTCCATTGTATCACGATCTCTTAATGTTACAGCTTGATCATTTTCTGTATCGAAATCAATTGTAATGCAAAATGGAGTTCCAATTGCATCTTGACGACGATAACGTTTTCCAATTTGTCCTGCTACATCAAATTCAACATTGAACTCTTTAGCAAGCATTGTATAAACTTCCATAGCTTTTTCACTTTGTTTCTTTGTAAGTGGTAAAATAGCAGCCTTTACCGGTGCAACAGCAGGATGTAAATGCATTACAATACGTGAATCTTTTTCTAATTGTTCTTCATCATAAGCATCTGCTAAAACTGATAAGAATAAACGATCTGCTCCTACAGATGGTTCAATAACATATGGAATATATTTCTTATTTGTTTCTGGATCTAAATATTCCAAATTCTTTTTAGAAAATTCTTGATGACGTGATAAATCATAATCAGTTCTATCTGCAATTCCCCATAATTCACCCCAATTTAAAGGTGTAGGATATAAATATTCTATATCACTTGTCGCTTTTGAATAAAATGAAAGTTCTGCTTGTTCATGATCTCTAAAACGTAAATTTTCTGCAGTTAATCCTAAATCTAATAAAAATTGCATACATCCATTTTTCCAATAATCAAACCATTCTAAATCTGTATCTGGTTTACAGAAAAATTCTAATTCCATTTGTTCAAACTCTCTTGTTCTAAAAATAAAGTTACCTGGTGTAATTTCATTCCTAAATGATTTTCCAATTTGTCCTATTCCAAAAGGAACTTTCTTACGAGATGTTCTTTGAATATTTTTAAAATTCACAAAAATACCTTGAGCTGTTTCAGGACGTAAATAAACAATATTTTTTTCTCCTTTTACTGTACCCATTTCTGTTTTAAACATTAATTCAAATTCACGAATATCTGTAAAATCTTCACTGCCACAATCTGGACATTGAATATGATGTTCTCTAATAAATGCCATCATTTTTTCTGGTTCCCATCCATCACTATGAATGTCTGGATCATAATCTTCAATCAATTTATCAGCACGATGTCTTGTTTTACAACTTTTACAATCAATTAATGGATCACTAAACCCTCCAACATGTCCACTTGCTTGCCATACTCTTGGATTCATAAATATAGCAGAATCCAATCCTACATTATATGGTGATTCTTGAATAAATCTTTTCCACCATAATTTTTTAATATTATTTTTCATTTCAACCCCTAAAGGTCCATAATCCCAAGTATTTGCTAAACCATCATAAATCTCAGAACCTTGATATACAAATCCTGAATTTTTTGCATGTGCAACTATTTTTTCCATATCTTTATTTGCCATATTTATACCCCTTTATCCTTATTTTATACAGCCATAAAAGAATGAATGACTTAGCTTTTGACTAAGTCATATTCATTCCTAGTATGCGATAACACATTATTTATACCCTTATAGTAGTTATTTGTCAACCAACTATGGGAGTATGTTATAAATACGTTCTTTCTTCTAACCACTTTAATATATCAAAGTATATTTCCTTTTTATTTTGTTCAAATAACAAAGCATGTCTTCTTTTTTCAAAAACATGATATGTTATATCTGTTATTCCTTTATTTTTATATTTTTCTACTAACTGCTTAACCCCTTTAACTAAAGGATCATATTCTCCTTCAGCTATATAAATAGGTAAATAATATGGTATCCTTTGTATGCAATCATCTGAATTAACTTCTGCAATTGCTTGGATAATGTCTTTATATCCTTGAACTGTATATGCAAAATAAGATAGAGGATCATTATGATATCTTTTTCGTTCTTGAGAATCACTTGTTAACCAATGTGTTCCTCGACTCACTTTAAACAGTTTTCTATTCCAAGATGTATTTAATCCTTTAAATAATTTTTGAGCTCTATGTACTGGACCTTTTACTGTTTTCATAATAGACAAATAACCATTTTGCACATGTCTATGTTCTATCTTTGCTAAAGTTCCTAATAAAAGAACTCCATCTATAAAATCACCATATTGACTCATAAATTTTCTTATAAACACAGAACCAATATCTACCCCTAACATAAAGTAAGGTGTATCTGGATAATCTTCTCTTATAATTTCAAAAAGACGAAACATATCTTTTACAATATTTTGAACTCCATTTTCTTTTCCAAAATAACCCTGTTCAAAATCAATTAATGATTTGCCATGTCCAACAAAATCACTAACCACAACAACAAAACCATGATTTAATAAAAATGATGCAAAATGATCGTAACGATCAGCATGTTCTCCCATACCATGATGTATTTGAATAATACCTTTAACACGTAAAATCACTTTAGGTTGATAAATATGATAGCGAACATGAACATGCATACAAGATGTATATGTTTCAGTAATTCTCATATTTATCTCCCCCTTTTTAATGGTTTCTTTTGTCCTTTCGGTTTAATTAATGCTTTTGAATGAAATCCAATTAAGTCTTGTCTTTTTGACATGACAAGTGCTTCATAAACCAAATGATAATTTTTAGGATTGCGATATTGCATTAAAGCTCTTTGCATAGCTTTTTCTTTTGCGGATTTAGCTACATAAACAGGTTTCATATCACGAGGATCTAATCCTGTATAATACATAGCAGTAGATAATGTTCCTGGTGTTGGATAAAAGTCTTGTACTTGTTCTGGTTGATGATGAATATCCCTTAGATATTCTGCTAATTCAATAGCACTATTCAAATCACTACCTGGATGTGATGACATCAAATATGGAACTAAAAACTGATTCATATTCATTTCTTTATTGAGATATTGATATTTATCTACAAACTTCTCATATAATTGTCTTCTTGGTTTTCCCATTTTATCTAAAACTTGATCACTGATATGTTCAGGAGCAACTTTTAATTGTCCACTAATATGATGTTTTATCAATTCCTTAAAGAAAGTTTCATCTTTATCATACATAAGATAATCATATCTAATTCCAGATCTTACAAAAACTTTCTTAACACCATCTAAATTTCTTAATTTTTTTAATAATGATAAATAATCACTATGGTCAACCTTTAAATTATGACATGGCTTTGGCCATAAACACTGTTTTGTTGGACATGCACCATGTTGTTCTTGTTTATTACAACTTGGTTGTCTGAAATTAGCAGTGGGACCCCCAACATCATGAATATAACCTTTAAAATCTTGATCTTGAATAATCATTTTAGCTTCATCAATTAATGACTCATGTGAGCGTGTTTGTATAATTCTTCCTTGATGAAAATTTAAAGCACAAAAATTACATGCTCCAAAACATCCTCTATTACTAATTAAAGAAAATTTTACTTCTTCTATTGCTGGTATATAATCATATGAAGGATGATAAGTTCGCTCATATGGTAAAGCATATGTATCATCAAATTCCATTTGTGTTAATGGGCGATTAGGTCTATTTTGAACAACATAGAATCCATCATAAGGTTCTACTAATGTTTTTGCATTAAAATGATCTGTATTATGATATTGAATTGCAAAAGATTGAGCATAAGATTTTTGACTTGTCATAACCTCTTTATAACTAGGTAACATGATATAATCAGAAACTATTGATAAATCTTTTGTTTTAAAAACTGTTCCATCAAGATATGTTAAATATTGAACATCTAATCCTGCATCAAGTGCCTCTGCAATCTCTACAACACTATTTTCGCCCATACCATACATTAATAAATCTGCCCCAGAATCAACAAGTATAGATTTTCTCACTTTGTCATCCCAATAATCATAATGAGATAATCTTCTTAAGCTTGCTTCAATGCCTCCTATTAATATTGTTGCATCTTTATAAGCTTCTCGTACTTTTTGACTATAAACAATAACAGCTCTATCAGGTCTATGTCCAGCTTCTCCATTGTTTGAATAACTATCTTTTTTTCTTTTCTTTTTAGACACACTATAATGATTAACCATTGAATCTATATTTCCACTAGAAATCATAAACCCTAATCGTGGTTTTCCAAAACGTTGAAAATCATCTAATGTACGCCAATCAGGTTGTGCCAAAAAACATACTTTAAAACCTCGACTTTCAAGTGTTCTTGTAATAATCGCAGCTCCAAATGAAGGATGATCTACATAAGCATCTCCACAAATATAAACAAAATCTGGTTGTTCCCAACCTCTTTCTAACATTTCTTCCTTTGTTGTTGGTAAAAAATTTCCCATACTCTATCCCCTTTATATTCACATATTATACAACAAAGTTCTCAGAAGAAAAATAAAATTGTGCAGTTTTCTACACAATTTGTTGAATAAATGTTTTTGTATGTAATGATATACCTGTATACTCTTCAATAAAATAGTCCATTACCTTTATTAACTCTTTCATTATATTTTCATCAATATGTAAAGAATCTATATGATGAATAGAGATTTTATGAATATGTCTAAAAGCTTTAAGAAATTCAATAGAGTAAATTTGATGTTGTCGAAGATGTTCTGCACATAAAAAACCACCATCTTCTATGGAAATAGAAATAACTTTTTTAGATCCACATTGTACACATCCATCTACATTAATCACAATTCCATTATGTTCTAAGATAAAAACATTAAATAATAAATACACCAATAATGGAGGGTATCCTTGATCCAATGCTTTTAAAGATGTTATCAACATATTATATTCCTTTAAAGAAGGCATATTTTCCTCAATATATCGATAATAATATTCTAAGATATAATTACCAATAATTTCGCTATCTAAATTTTCTTTAATATGTCTAAGATAATGAATAGGTGTTGCTTTCATTAAAGAACTTAAACCTTTTTTCAAATGAATTGTCATTTCACTTATCATCATTTCTTGACATGCTCTTGCATTCTTACTCGTTAACTTACGAATACCTCTTGCATGAATACCAATTTTACCAAAGTCTTTTGTATAGACATGTAAAATCACATCATTTTCCTTATAAAAAGTTCGTTTTAAAATAATTCCTTCTACAACTTCCTCATTAATAGTCATTCTCATCGTATCCAAACTCCTTAAGATACTTTTGTTTATTTCGCCAATTTTTCTCCACTTTTACAAAAAGTTCAAGAGTTACAGGAACTTGTAAAAAACGCTTCATTTCACGTCTTGCATTTTGTCTAATTTTTTTAATCATTGTTCCTTGTTTGCCAATAATGATAGCTTTTTGACTTGGTCTATCTACAACAATAGCTGCCATGATATGAACACCATCTTCATCCTCTTCCATTTTTTCAATGACAATCGCAACGCTATGAGGCACTTCTTCATGCGTGAAATATAGAATTTTTTCTCGAATAAATTCTGCCATAATAAAACGTTCAGGATGATCTGTAATATGATCTTTAGGATAATACATAATGCCTTCTTGTAAATCATTTTTAATTGTTGTGATAAGTTGTTGAACATTATCACCATTTAATGCACTTATTGGAATTATTTCTTTAAAGTCAAATAATTCTTTCCATTCACTTAACTTTTTAATAAGTTCATCTTTACTCAACAAATCAATCTTATTTAATAATAAATAAACAGGTCCATCTGCTTCTTTTAAACGTTTAACAATGAAATGATCTCCCTTACCAATATTTTCATCTGCTGGAGCAATAAATAAAACCAAATCTACTCCATAAATACTATTCAAAGCATTTGTATTCATAAAAGAACCTAATCCATCTTGTGGTTTATGAATACCTGGTGTATCCATAAAAATAATTTGAGCATCTTCATCAGTATAAATTCCTTGAATTGTATTTCTAGTTGTTTGGGCAGTTGCTGATGTAATAGCTAATTTTGTTTTTAATATATGATTTAATAATGTTGATTTACCAACATTAGGTCTACCAACAATACTCACAAATCCTGACTTAAATACCATAATTTTTCTCCTTGTATCTCAATAATTGATTATCTTTCTATATGCAAATGATTAAGAATTTCTTTTTGTAAAGAAAACATTTCTTTTTCATCATCCTCATTCATATGATCATATCCCAAAAGATGTAATAAACCATGTGTAAATAAAAAGCACATTTCACGTTTCAATGAGTGTCCATATTCCTGTGCTTGAATTCTAGCATGGTCAACAGATATAAAAATATCTCCTATACTTCTAGGCATTCCCTCAATATAAAACTGTTCATTATCTTCTAAAGCAAAACTAATAACATCTGTTGATTGATCTATATGACGATACTCTTTATTTATCTGATGAATATCTTCATCATCAACAAGAATACAAGACATTTCAATATCATCTTCAATCTTTAAATAATCTAAAGTTGTTTTAATGATTTCTATAAATTGCTTTTCATAATCTATTTCACACAAATTCTTTTCATCTTCATATACAAAATCAATAATCATATAACCACCCTTTTACTTTTTATCATATTCATGATTATAACATATTCATTTCATTTCTTCACTATTTTATATAACTCTCTTCCATTATTCAGATAGAGTTAATTCATTTTGAGATTCAATAGAGGACATTCCTATCATACCCCTTGTTCTTGAAATCGAATGATCATATATTGAATATTTATTTCCTCTATCATCATAAACATCTACTATAACTTTTATAAGTTGATTATTTCCAATATGAGCAATATCAATAGGAATTTCTGCTTGATACATTTTTTCTTTAAATTGATTAACAAGCAATCCTTTTTTTATCTCTTTATCTTTATAAAATATATGATAATCTATTTTTTGAATATATAAATCATTATCAATAATAGTTATTTCTTCATGATTTATCGCTTTTTCTTGATTAATCTGTAATAATTCATTTAAACTCACATGAAATATTTCAGATAATTTTATAATACGTTCAATATCTTGAACACTTAAATCTGTTTCCCATTTTGATATTGTTTGTCTTGATACATTCATTTGTTCAGCTAAACTTTCTTGTGAATAATGATGCAACTTTCTTAACTCAGCAATTTTCTTCCCTAATATCGTCACACCTCTTAATAACAGTTTCCCAAACTATCAACAAATTAGCTATCTCTTACAATTAATATTTTGCTCTTAATAAGAGCATTTCCATTAAGTCTTATCCATTGATAAACAATCCCAACCTTTTCTTACTGTTCTTGTTTGATGATTTACTACAATATATATTCTCTTATCATCATGTTGAAATAAATAACGTTGAACAACTGCTGAAAGTTTAGCATCCATGTGTGAAAATGCTTCATCTAATATACATACATCATAATCTTGACATAACATTCGTATAATAGCCACAACTTGTCTTTGTCCTAAAGACAATGGACTTCCATCTTCATCTAATATCATATGAAACATATGAACCAATTCTTCTTGATGAAATATCTTTAAAAATTCTTGCACTTTCAATTCATCATCACACAAAAAATTATCAAATAAACTTAAATGCAAAAATGTTGGAGTCTGACATACATAACCAATATGCTGATATAATGATTCCAATGAAAGATTTCTTAACTCCTGATCATTTATATAAATATCTCCTTTATAAGTCATATCATATCCCATAAATAATTTTAATAAAGTAGACTTTCCACTTCCTGTCTTCCCTTTTAATAGCAAATTTTTTTCAATTTTATAATCAATATGTTCAAATAAAGGTAATTGATACCCATATGAATAACCAACATTATCTAATCTAATACTTGTAATTCTTTCAGAAATTTTTTCTTTTTCCTCTTCTTGAACTTCAAATGATTTATATTTTTCATAAATAAGACTTGTTTGTTTAAATTCAGAAAAAACCTCTATCAAATGAAATAATGGATCAATACAATATGACATCAACATATAAAACATTAAAACTTGTCCTAAAGATAATATTTTCTTTTGAAAATAATAAAACCCTAAAATCATAATAACAATATAAAATATATAAATAATATACTGAAGAAGATGTTGAAAATAATTCATATATAAAGATTGTTTTTCTTTTGTTAGTGCTTCATCTAAAAAAATATGATAACTTCTTTCTCTTGTCGATTGGATTAAAGAATATCTGCGAATCAAAAAATGATTTTCTATAAGTTCTAAAAGATGATGTTGATATTTAAAATGTGCTTCTAAATATGTTTTATGAATATCTTGGATTTTTTGTAAATAATGATAACTTAAAAATGAAATAATAATAAGCATAACACATACACATAAAGCCATAATTGAATGGAGATAAAACATACCTATAATAAAGACAATAAACATAAAACCATCTAAAAAAATTCTACTAAAATATTCAATACTCATTTCACTTAATTGATAAAAAGTTGAGATTTGACTTTGAATTTGTCCTTTATCTTGATAAAAAAATGAATAAGGTAATGAAAACAGATTCATAGATATTTGAAATACACAGTCTTCATCAATAGCTCTTGTAAGACGTATAACTTCTTTATTTTTAAATTGATTGACTGTGATTTTAATCATTTCAATTATGCCATATGTTAATGCTAAAACAACCATATAGAAAAAATGTGTTTTTTGATGAATATCATCAATTAATATTTGATAAAAATAACTACTCATATAACTCAAACATGAAATCCAAATTCCTTTGTAAATTAATTTCATTATATATTGACGATATGCTTCAAAAATAGATACTAAAAAAGAATAATAAGATTTATAGTGAATATCAGGAACTCTACCAACATGTGTTATAGCAATCATGCGCTGTGCATAATATTGTTTAATATCTTCTTGATATAAAGATATTAAACCTTTTGCAGGATCTCCTATAATATATTCATCTTCTTTTATTTCATAAAGAATAACATAATGCCCTATATTGTCATAAACCATATAAAGAATACAAGGTAATCGAACTTGTTCTTGGATATCTTTTAATGAGGCTTCATAAGCCTTAGATTCTATTTGGTACTGTTTTAAACATTCTACAAGTCCTTTAATAGTGATGCCATTTTGATTCATCCTTGTTTTTTCTTTGATTTTTTGAATGTCTTCATTATAACCATAATATTTTAATATCATCAAAATACAATAAGCACCACATGACATCTCTTCATCTTGAATATATATTGGATATTTCTGCATATAAAAACCCCCTTACTTCTATATACGAAGAAATAAGGGGATTTTCTTTTTTATTTTAAATCGTTTAAAATATTTCTTAATTTTTTAATATATTCATCAACATGTTGTAATTCAATAATAAATGGTGGTAACATTCTTAAAACATCATTCCCAGCTGTTACAACAATAACACCATCTGCTAACAATCTTTTAACAATTGGCTTAACATCTTGTTTAAAAACTAACCCTTGCATCAATCCTAAGCCCCTTCTTGCTTCAACAATATCAAATTCTTCTACAATATCATCTAATTGTTCTATTAAATATTGTGAAATCTCTTGAACATGTTGTAATATATTTTCTTTTTCAATCAGTTCAAAAACTGATTGAACAGCAGTACATACAAAAGGATTTCCTCCATATGTACTTCCATGATCTCCAGGTTGCATAGCTTGTGCATATTTTTTATTAGCAACAAAAGCTCCTACTGGTACTCCTGCACCAAGACCTTTAGCTAAACAAACAATATCTGGTAAAATACCATATTGAAAATATGTCATAATTGTTCCTGTACGTCCCATTCCACATTGAACTTCATCTAAAATAAGACAAATATCATATTCATCACATAATCTTCTTAATTCTTTTAAAAAGGATTGTTCACATGGATTGACTCCTCCTTCACCTTGAATAGGTTCTACAATAATGGCTGATGTTTTCTCATTAATTAATTTTTTAACACTTTCAATATCATTTAAAGTTGCATATTGAATTCCTGTCATCAAAGGACCAAATGCTTCTTGATAATGAGAATTTCCAGTTAATCTAACTGAACCTGTTGTACGACCATGAAATGAATGATCAAATGAAATCATTTCACTATCTGCTTTACCATTTTTCATATAATAATATTTTCTAGCTAATTTTAATGCTCCTTCAGTTGCTTCTGCACCTGAATTACAAAAAAATACAGCATCTAATTGAGTTGCTTTTTTGACTGCTTCAGCTGCTTCAATAGAAGTAGGTGTATAAAAATAGTTAGAAACATGCATTAATGTTTCTAATTGTTTTTTTAGTACCTCAACATATGGATAATATCCATGACCAAAAGAATTAACACCTATTCCTGAATAAAAATCTAAATATTTATTTCCATGAATATCATAAAGATAAACACCATCACCTTTTTCTAAAACAATGTCATATCTTCCATAAGCTTTTAAAAAAGCCTCTTCCCCTCGCTTGTATTCATTCATTTTTTTATTCCTCCCTATATATGTAAAGCTAATTCTAAATAAAGATGAACAGCTTTGTTTAAAATATCTTCATTAAAATTAAATGTTTCAGTATGTAAACCACTGTTATATTTTTCACTTTTTGTTCCTAGAAAAAAGAAAATTCCTGGAATAGCTTTTTGATAATATGAAAAATCTTCTGCTAACATCAATGGCTCACTTAGCTCAATATAATCATCTTTTACACAAGTTTTAAACTTTTGATAAAGTTCTCTATGATTAAAAACAGGTGGATAAAGTGGCGGACAACTCCATTCTATATGACAACCATATGATACTTCTAATCCTTTATGAATATGTTCAATAGCATTATTCAAAGTTTTAAATATTTCTTCACTATAACAACGAATTGTTCCATGTAGTTCCACAGAACTTGCTATGCTATTTCTAGCTGTACCACCGTTTATTTTCCCAATATTAATGACAACTGGTTCAAATGGCGTTATCTGTCTAGCTACTAATGATTGATATCTTTGAATCGCTTCACTTGCAATCACAATACTATCTATTCCCTTTTGTGGTAATCCAGCATGCGACGCTTGACCAACAATTTTAACATCTAATTCACCACACATTGCCATTAAAGCACCTGCTTTACAAGCTATCTTTCCTTCATCTATAAGTGGCATCAAATGCATTCCAAAAATTGCTTTCACATGATATTTTTCTAAAATACCTGTTTCTACAATATATTTTGCTGCTCCTGGTGATTCTTCAGCAGGTTGAAAAATTAATAAAATATTATGTGGGTAAATATCTTTTGAATCTTTCAACTTTTTTGCAAGTCCTAATAATGCACTTATATGTCCATCATGTCCACAAGCATGCATCATACCTGAATGCTTAGAAATATAATCTATATTATTTTTTTCATGCATTTCTAAAGCATCAATATCACTACGAAAAGCAATTGTATCTTTTTGATGATTATCAATATAAACAAGTGTTCCTGTTTCAATAATACTTTCCCATTGATAACCTAAATCTTCTAAAACTTGCCTAATATATTTTGCTGTCTTTTTTTCTTTTAATCCTATTTCTGGAATCTGGTGTAAATCTCTACGCCACTTTTTTAATTCTTCCACTTTCTTCACCTATATTTTTCTTAAGTCATCCATCAACTTTGTTTTTTCTTTTGTCTTTTCTGATTTTTCTTCTCTAATGATTTTCGCAGGATTTCCAGCTACAACAGCCCCAGCAGGGACGTCATTCAATACAATACTACCTGCCCCTATAACGGCTCCTTTCCCAATATGAACACCTTCAACAACAACTGCATTAGCCCCAATCAGAACATCATCTTCTAACACAACAGGCTTAGCACTTGGTGGTTCTATCACTCCTGCCAATACAGCACCAGCTCCTACATGACAATGCTTTCCAACTTCTGCACGTCCACCTAAAACAGCACCCATATCAATCATAGAGCCTTCTCCTATTTTTGCTCCGATATTAATAACTGCTCCCATCATAATCACAGCATTATCACCAATTGTTACATTTTCTCGAATAAAGCAACCTGGTTCAATACGAGCATTTATGTTTCTTATATCTAACATTGGAATAGCACTATTACGACGATCATGTTCTAAATATAAATCCGTAATTTTCTCTTGATTTTCTTCAATATATTTTCTTACCAGCTCTTGATCACCAATGAGTATTCTACTTGTATCTGTTCCAAACACCTTAAAATCTTGACAATCTGGTAAATCAAATCCATTAATATAAACTTTTATAGGTGTTTGTTTTTTAGCATCTCTAATATATTGAATAATTTCTTCTGCTGTATTATACATTATAATCCTCCTCATTTATTATTCCTTCAAAAGTTGTTCTTGCTGGACCAGTCATCCAAATTTTTCCATCTGAATATTCTATATCAAGAACACCTCCAAGAAGTTCAACTTGTACATGATTATCACATAAGCCATTCACATAACTTGCATACATAACAGCACATGCTCCTGTTCCACATGCCATTGTTTCACCACTTCCTCGTTCCCAAACTCTCATTTTTAAATACTTTCTATGAACAACTTCAACAAATTCAGTATTGACTGATTCTGGAAATAAAAGACTCTTTTCAAATGATGGTCCTATCTTTTCTATATCAAATTGAAGGTCATCTACATATGTAACAGTATGAGGATTTCCCATAGATACAGATGTTAAATAATAATGATTTTCTCCAATATTTACAATTTCATTAATCATTTGTTCTTTTTGAAAAAGACAAGGTATATCTTTTACTTGTAAAGATGGTTGACCCATATCAACTTTAACAGATGAAACAAGATGATTTTCAATATTTAACCAAACTTTTTTAACACCTGATAATGTTTCAATTTCTAAATATGTAGAGTCTGTTAAATGATGATCATAAACAAACTTAGCAAAGCAACGAATACCATTACCACACATTTTTGCTTCACTGCCATCAATATTAAACATTCGCATTTTAAAATCATATTCTTGTGAAGGCAAAATAACAATCATTCCATCACTTCCAATTCCAAAATGACGATCACTTATCTTTGAAATAAAAGTTTTATTCACAGGAATATCTTGATGTATTCCATCAAAATAAATATAATCATTGCCAATTCCTTCCATTTTTGTGAATTTCAACATGCTCTCACCCCATCTTTATTTGTTATCTTACCATTTTTTTATCATCATGAAAAGACTTTTGTATCATTTCAGCATATAATATAGTGAGGTGACAATATGAAATATATGTTAAAACGTATTAATCAATTACTTTCTATTCTTTTTATCACTCTTATTTTTATGATTTTCTATTATCATCTTGTATAAAAGAAAATCTTTTTATACATAAAAGTTTTATATTACTTATTTCTAAATTTCATTCATGATAATTTTATAAATATTTATCATTTTCATAATTATTCCTCTTTCTATTGTTATATAAATTAAAAACTGTGAAGCCAAATGATATACTTTCAACTTACACAGTTTATTTCAACCTTTTTTATTTAAAACATTTTTAACTACATACAATTTCAACAACAACTTCATTCAATAAACTCAACGCTTTTTATTTATCAATAAAAATAAATCTCTATAATTAATTAGTTTGTTTCATCATACAAATCAATCATTACTAAATAAGCTCTTTTTGCATTGTAGGAATCATTTATACTAAAATTTTTTAAATCATAGATACAAACCTCTCCATCATTAGACCATTCATAAATAGCTAAGTTTTGTAATTCTTTATTCTTTTCAATTTGACTTATATCTTTTTGATGAAAAAAAGAACCACTCTCTTTAAAAACTATTTTTTGTAATTGTTTCATATTTTCATCTAAATTATCTTTATATGAAATCTGAAAATGATAATCATTTTCTTGAGATTGAGGAGTAACCAAAGTTAAAATAATTTTTTGAGTTTCACTTTCTAAAAATTCAGAAATGATTTTATTCCATTTACCATTTAAGTATTCATAAATAACTATATTTATTTTCTCATTTTGAAAACAATGAATATCATACACTCTATCCATACTATTAGATTCTTCTTGATTTAAAATAATAGTAGATTTTTGCACACTACAAGAACATAGAATAATAGAAAATACTAAACATAAAACACATATTAATTTTCTCATTTTCTTGAAACACCCCTTTCTCCAATTTTACATTCAATAACATAAGAAGTTTTTGTTTTTCCAACACCTTTTATAATATAGTAATCATGACAATTACAAACCATTCAGCCATTTCATAGATAAAAAGAATTGAATACATTTCATAGGATTATTGGCATAGGTTTGAGAAAAGTGATAAAGAGAATATTTTTTAGGTTTTAAGATTTTATTAGACATAAGAATACTTCCATTTGATTTCTAAAACAATTATAAATCAAATAGATAAATCATGATGTAAGGAAACAGAATTGAGCATCGTTTTATAGATGTTTAATTAAAGTATTCCTACAACCTGTGGATTATAGGTATTCAAAAAATATTTTATTTATAATATAATTAATTAGGAGACGTCAAATCATGTTAACATAATTTGGCATCTCCAATTATTTTTTTTTATATATTATATATGTGCAAACTCCTATTAGACCAGCAATTGTATATATACCAGAAATTACTGAATCAAATTCTAGTTCATTAATGTTATAATAGATAACTAGAAATATATTATGAACTAAATAAACACTTATTGCTGTTAACATATATATACCAACTATTGTTATGAATTTCTTCATTTTTATTCCTCCTTAAAAACATCATTGATTGAGACGAAATAATCTAAGAAAGTGTTTCTACACCTCCATTTTTCCCTAGATATGGAGTAAAGTAACTTTGATGAGTAAGAGTTATACCAGCTGATACTCCAGATTTTGAAATAGTAATCCCTAGACCACCTGCTAAAACTGATGTTCTATGACTATATAGATAGCGCACATTGAAATATTTAAGTTTTCCACTTACTACCCCTGTTGTTGTAAAAGTGCCACTTGATAAATGGGCATAATATTTATCACCCATTACCTTAAATGGAAATTCCCAACCATAAGATCCAGTAACACCTTGACCTCCTTTTCCAGCAGCTGATTTTGACCAAGTTTTAACATTACCTACAGCTATATATTCTTTATACTTTAAAGATGAACTTACTGTTGAAATTTTTTTGAAATTATGATTATTATCTGCTTCATAGGCCATTGCAAAAGCATCTTTACCATATTCTTCTGGGCCTCCACTCCAAGTAAAACTAACAGTTGCTTTAACTGTTGTTAATCCTGTTTTTGAATTATAACTAAAAGTATTTTTTTTAACAGTAAATTTAATTGTTGCAGCTGCTTTTATGGATTTCTCTTCTAATCCATCATATGTTTTAATCGCTTCAATTTGATCATCATTGTAATTACGTTGTCTTAATTCTTCAACTGAGAATTCTTTAAGTTCATAAATGTGATTTTTGAATTTATTGATTTTATTCTCACTTTCTTTTATTTTTTTTGATATTTCATTTGATTTCATAATAGACTGTTTTGCCTTCAGCATGTTATATTCTGATTTTAATTCTTCGTATTCATTAATAATTATTGTATTAGTAGCATTCGCTGAGATACTTGTTAAATTAACAATTCCATTTATTAATACAAATGAAAATACCAATAATTTAAGTTTTTTTTAGTTTCATTCTAACTACCTCCTTATTCCATAAAAAATCTAAAACCAAAATCACCAAAAAAATAGATATAATATTATATGTTACATTCTTGAAAACGTTTTCTAATCATATTATACAATACACCTATATCATGTCAATATAATTACTTAATATTGCATAGTATCGTACAAATAATTTCATTATGTTATTCTAATAGTGGTGATATCACGACGAAAGTAAATAGAAATATTGATTTAATTATATTAAATATTCTTAATGTTAATGATTATTATGGTTATGAAATTGTTAAATTAGCTAAAGAGATTTCTAATGGATCAATTATTCTTAAATAAGGATCCTTATACCCTATACTTTATAGATTATCAAAAATGGATTATATTACTAGCTATAATCAACCAATCCAAAACAGAACAAGAGTTTATTATAAAATTGAAGATTTAGGAAAAGAGTATCTATATCAGGCTCGTGAAAAATAAACCATTTTAGGTACTCTTGCAATTTTAAACTATGAGAAGGAAAACGAAAATGAATAACGATATAAAAATGATATTTAAAAGAAGTAAAAATAATTATTCCATTAAACACAAAAGAAAAACAAGATTTTTTTACTTATGTTATAAAAAAGAAAATGAAAAAAATTTAACAATTATATTTGTATTATTACTGGAATTAACACCTATAAATACATTTGCATTAGAAAGTATAGTAAAAAGTAGAACAATAAAATATTTAGGTGATGGCATCTATGTTGAAACTACAGTTGAAAGTCCAAATATTTCTACATATGCAACCAATACTATAACTAAAATAAAAACGAGAGATAGAAAAATTCTAAAAGAACAGTTCTTTACACTGTAAGTGTTACTAGAACATTTAAATATACTAGTACTTACTCAACATGTATAAGTGCAACTATCAATGCTACTGCTTCAGTCAATGATTGGAAAGTTATTTCTAAAAGTGCATCAAAATCAGGAAATAAAGCAACAGGAAAAGCAACTGTAAATACATAGAAGGTAAAGTCGTTCAAACTAAATACCCTTCAGTTATACTTGCTTGTAGTGCAACAGGAGTTCTTTCATAAAAAAATATTTTACTCCTTTTTAAGTTAATATTCATATTAAAATATCCTCCTTACTGGTTTGTCCAGTAAAGAGGGTACATATCACTTTTATAATGGTCATCTTTATTTTGATAATTATTATAGAGTCACTAATTTTTAAAGAATAAATGTTTAGATTTAAAGTTCTTTTAATATATTATTATTAATTTTCAGTGTGTACATATTGATTATTAAAAGAATAAAATGAAAATATTAATATCGCTATTAATATAAAAATGATTTTTTAATTTGATTATTTGTTTTAAGAGGATTTATAATTTCAAAATTTATCGAATCCATTTTCATTAAGTTTATTAATATTAATTATATGATTCATAATGAAATAATATATTTGTTCATCAATCAAAAAAAGAAACTGAAACAAACAATTTATTTACTAGAAAATTATTTTGTTACAGTTCCTTTCAATTATAAATAGAATAGCGGAATAGTTATTTAGAATTATTACTTTTTTATAAAATGAATAATAATTAGTGATATAAAACTTAAAATGACCATCAATGAAATAGTTTGTAAAGTGCTTAAATGAAAATAGTTCATTGACAATACAGAAATGACAATAATCGAAAATGAGAATATTTGATACATATATTTCATAATAGTTCAACCCCTTTAAAAGTTTATTAAAATTTATATACTTTTAACATTATACTATGATGGTCTTTATGTTTCAAATGTTCTATCATTTTTTTGTGTCCCAATATTTTGTTTTACCATATGTTAGATTGCAGTAGCTTAGACATAGTTGTGTAAGTCTTATGATTAATAATATGAAAACTCAACAATCTTTAGTGGCACTGGCTCATCATTTTGAACATACTGTTGATATAATGTTAAAGACATATGCTCATTTTTTTACTGAACAGGCATTGATTTCCAATTTTAATACAATTATAGAAAATGAAATGATTTCAAATCAAATAATGGTTTGAAATTTTTTCTTTTTTTGGTAAAAATTTTTTTATACAAAGAAAAAAGCCTTGATATACAAGGTTTTGACTGTTATCTGGGGCGGACGATGAGAACTTAATTATATAAAATTTCTTATATATACAATGATATAATCATGTAAAAAATAATAAACTATAACATAATACATTATATAATTTTAGAAATAATTATGAAAATTAGTGGAAATTTGGTGGATGTTAATTAACTCCCTATATAAATTTTTTTATTAAGAGTTTAGAAATAGAAGATTAAAATAAAAATATAAGTTTTTATTGTTAAAATAGCATAATATAACCCTATAAAGGTGTATTAATAATGAAATATGATTATTTTAGAATTTTATATAAAACTGATCCTTATTCAATAATGAGCAAAAAAAAGAGATGAAGTTTGAGTTGGTGTAAGTATATTTTGAAGTTTTCTTGTTACTGTATGTGATTTTAAAAGTTTTTAGAATCATAATGTTAGATTTTAAATTGTTTTAAAAAATAGAAATCTCTTATCCCCCCTACTATATTCATAGTAGAATAAGAAATTCCTATTTTATGTTTATTCTAAAGTAATAAAAATTCGTAAAATTAATTTTTGCTTTCTTATTGTTTTTATGCCTTATTTATTGGATTCACAAAAAGATAAATATATGTTTAATAATAACAATAGTATTAAAACTACTGTTATGAAAATAACTAAATTATGTTGAGTAGAAGTAAGAGAACTATTATCTCCTTCGAATAAAAAATGTATAAATCTTATTACAAGAAATATAGAACAAATTAGCGTATTAGAAATATAGAAAACCAATTTTTTCACTTATTTGATTCCTCCTTAATTAAATACGTCTGTTATAGCGGTTACTAAAACACTACTAGAAGTAATAGGGCTACTCACTCCAGATTTTATCATTTTTGCTGTGTACCACTTACCGCCGTATTTATATTCAATTGTATTTTTTGATTTATTAACAATAGGTCGTATTGATGTTGAAATACTTGTCATTACATTTTGGTATGTTGTTGAAATGACAGTGCCAGAATATTTATCTTTTTTTGTAATTAAATATTTAGAAGTTTGTAATCTTGCAAATAGACCTAAGCAACTATCATAATTATTATCTACAGGATATTCTTCTTGAACACTTAACTTTATTGATGCTTCTCCTGAAATGGATTTGTATGAACCTTTTAATGTAAATGTGACTTCTCCTCCTGTTGTGATTTTTCCTCTTTGTCCCCAACTTAAATATTTTCCAATCAAGATTTTTGAGGTCGCACTAGATCCAGTATCATATACAGTTGAAATTCTTTTGTATTCATAAGTATAGCCACTTGTTCGTTGAATAGTTTGATGTTCATATTCTTTTTTTAATTGAGAAATTTCATATTTTTCAATTTCTTTGTCACTCATATCAAGAACATAAACAATATTTCCATATTCATCTAATGTGCTTTTCCAACATAATATTGATTCATCTTCTTGGGCATAAACCGATGTAAATATATTACTAAGAATAAAAGCAATTGTTGAAATAAATATTAAAATTTTTTTCATTTTATCCTCCTTTTCTAACCGAAATTTACTAGGAATTAATAATAGATTAATGAAAACGTTTTCTAATTTTATTATAGCATTTTGCATATAAATGTCAACACACATATATATATCATCTATATATTGAGTATTATTTTTATATTGTTTATAATAATAACTATAGAAAGGAATGAATAGTGTGTCAAAAAAGAATAACTTTTTTAGATTAGAAATGCTTTTTTTGAAAATTCTAGATGAAAAAAATTGTTATGGATATGAAATTACTCATTCTCTAAAAGAACTTACACATGGAAAAATTGATGTCAAAGAAGGTACCTTGTATCCTATACTTTATAAGTTTGAAGAATTGGGATATATTACAAGTGAAAAGAAACTTGTAGGAAAAAGAATGACAAGAGTTTATTATCATCTTGAACCTTTGGGAAAAGAATATCTTGATAAGATTTACAGTGAGTATAAAGATATGGTTCATACTATTAATCAATTTATGGAGGGAAATCATGAATAAGGATATAACCAAATATTTTAATGAATGCAAGTATCTTTTTTGTTCGTTTGGTAAAAAAGAAAAGGAATATTTAAAAAAAGCTGAAAGATAATCTCATTGTTGATAATCGTACATTATCATATGAAGATATTGTTGAAAGATTTGGTACACCTAAAAATGTGAATATTAACTATTATGAACAAGAAGATATATATAACATTATAAAAAGAGCAAAATTAAGAAATTTATTAATTGTTTTTTAACGAATAGTTTTCATTTTTTTGCATATAGAACACATATATATCAAATGCAATATAATGAAATTAGAAAATTTAATAATGGATATTTTTAAAAAGTTATAAAGCAAAGGAGAGGAAAAGAATATGAAAAAATTTTTAAAGTTTTTATTTTAATATTTGCAGTATCTATTTTATCTATCTCAAATATATATGCCATTGAAGATAATAGTGTATTACTTATGTTGAAGAAACATTTGATGATGGAAGTTATATAGAAATAACAATTGATTATGGCAATTCAAATACAAGAGCTACAAAAAAATCAAAAACCGCAACATATAAAGGGAAAGAACAGCATTACAAACAATCAATAAAACAGTTAAATTAACATGTGATAAAAATGGTAATTTATCATAAAAGGTTTAAATCAATATATTTGAAATCTATATTAAAACCAACTTTTTTGAACTCTACATAATGCAAAATAAAGAACATTAGATCCATATATATGTTCATTCATAAAAATATCTATCTAAAGGTTTATTAAATTTATGTTTAAACGTTTCCCAATGTTCTTTTTTATATTTAACCAAAAATCAATAACAGTAAATGTATTGCCTGAACGTTTCTTATAAGCATAGCTATCAAAATACATATATCTAGTTCTAAATATATCTAGCAACATAGCTTGATTGCTATTGTATAGTTATTTGCATCTAAATAGGAAATATATTTTAAAGATACTTTAGAATAATTTTCATCAACAGCATCTTTTCATATTTCAAATAGTACATCTTCTTTATTTTTATTTAAATATTTAAAAAATTTTGTTAGGATTATAATTGTTTCTTTTTCCAATAGGTTTATATTTCGATAAAAAAACCCTTGATATTCAAGGGTCTAATCTATTACCTGGGGCGGACGATGAGAATCGAACTCACGAATGCCGGAGCCACAATCCGGTGCGTTAACCACTTCGCCACGTCCGCCATATTCCTTAATAGGCAAATAAGATTATAAAGGATTTCTTTACTTTTGTAAAGTAAAAATTTAAAAAATATATTGAAGTTTTATGAATTAAAATAAAGAATATAAAAATATTTTGTAATTATTAACAAAAATTCATATAAATATGATAGAATATCCTTGTAAAATTAAAGGGGAGAAAATATATGAAAAAGACATTAAAATTTTTAGTGATGATTATGATGATCATCACATTAACAGGATGTATGAAAATAAACATGGATGTTGAAGTACAATCAGATTTAACAACAAAAATGAGTATGGAACTTTTATTAGATGAAAAACTATTATCAGCACAAGGTGAAGATCCAGAAACTGCTGTTAAACAAATGCAAGAAGAAATGCTTTCTGAAGATGAACTTAAAGATGCTAAAGTGAGTACAATTGAGAAAACAATTGATGGTTCTAAATGGAGAGGTGTATCTATTTCTGGAATTGCAAAAAATGATGCTGATTCTATAAAAGTTGAGAAAAAAACAATTGATGGTCAAGAAAAAATTTGTTTAACTTTACCTATGGATAATTTATCTGATGATTTAGATCCTAGTTCAATGGCTTCTGCTGGTTATTCTGTAGAACAAATGAAAAAATTAGGAATGGAAATGAATGTAACTATAAAAATGCCTGGTAAAGCATCTTCTAATGTAGGAGAAGTTAAAGATGACACAGTTACAGTTGACTTGTTAGAAATAATGTACAGTGGAAAAGGACAAGATATTATTGTTACTTCTGATATTGGTTCTACTGGTTCAAATATGACTATGATTATTGTTGGTAGTATAGCTGCTGTTATTGCTGTTGCTGGTGTTATTATTTTTATGAAAAAGAAAAAAACTTCTCATAAAGAGTTAGAAACTTTAACAAATATTCCTAATGAAGATATTCAACCAGAAGAAACAAAAGACAATGAGTAAAAAAATTCCCGCTAATGGGAATTTTTTTATAACATCTTTTCTCTCAATTCTTCATTACTCATTGCACTAAGATATGCAGGTGCAATATCAAAAACTGTTTTACATCCACTTTGACCTTCTTGTGCTAATCTATAAACAGCTCTAGCATAGGCAACAATTACACTCGCTGTAAATTCTGGATTTGAATCCAATTTTAGACTATACTCAATTAAATGTGAATTCTCATTATTCCATCCTGTTTTACCACTGCGTAATACAAAACCACCATGAGGAATACCACTATGATTACGTTGTAATTCCTCTTCACTTATAAAGTATACAGTTGTATCATAATCAGCAAAATAGTTAGGCATTGTTTTAATTTCTTCTTCAATTTTTTGAGCATCTGCTCCTTCTTCTAAAACAACATAACATTCTCTTGTATGCTTTTGACGTGTTGAAAGTTCTGGGTTTTCACCATGACGTACTGATTCAAGAGCAGCTTCAACAGGTACTGTATACTGTCTTGCATCTTTTACTCCATCAATTCTTCTAATTGCATCTGAATGTCCTTGACTTACACCTTTCCCCCAGAATGTATAATCATTACCTTGAGGTAATACTGCACTAGCATAAAGTCTATTTAATGAAAACATACCTGGATCCCATCCTGAAGAAATAATTGCTACATTCCCACCAGCTTTAGCAGCCTTATCAACATTTTGAAAATGTTCTGGTATTTTTGCATGTGTATCAAAACTATCAATAACATTAAACATTGAAGCATATTCAGGTGTCTGTTTTGGTAAATCAGTTGCACTTCCTCCACATAAAACCATGACATCAATTTTATCTTTCCATTCTTCAACATCATTAATAGAACATACTTTTACATCTTTTGTTAATATACTTAAATCACTAGGATTTCTTCTTGTAAAAACTGCAACCAACTCCATATCATCATTTTGTTTGATTGCACATTCTACACCACGTCCTAAATTCCCATAACCAAGGATTCCAACTCTTATACTCATTTTATCTCTCCTTTACAAAAATTTTATTCTTTCAATAATTAAATATTATACACTATTATGCTTTTTAATAAAATACTTTTCTAAAAATTCCTATTAAACTCTAAAATATAACAATCAATAACATCTCCAATTACAAACTATTTATACCTAGCTAATCCATAATGCAAGCAATCACTTCTTCAGTTCTATTCAAAAATAAAATAACATTTATAAAATCATTTCATTCTCATATCTTTCTACTTATCCATCTCAATAAATGAATTTTTCCTTTAAACTTAAAACTTTCATCTTATTAAGTTTTTTTAACAAACCAACTTCTCTTTTTCATATTCTATTTTAGAATATCATTATTTTCTCAATATCATAAAATAATTATTGTTTTTAATTTTATTCAATATTAAAATATATTTATAAATGGAGGTTTATTATGAAAAGTATAGATATTGAACATTTTCAAGGTGGTGAAGGTACTGTTCACTTTGATCATATATTAGAAACAGAACAAATGCATGGTATGAATAGAGTTTATGCTAAAGTTACATTACAAAAAGGCTGCTCTGTTGGTTATCATATTCATGAAGGTGATGGTGAAGATTATTATGTCATAAAAGGTACAGCAACCATTGATGATAACCATGAAAGAATAATAACTTTACAAGCTGGAGAACATTATTTTACACCTTCTGGTAAAGGACATAGTTTAACGAACTTAGATGATGAAGAATTACAAGTTATGGCACTTATTATTTATGATCATGAGCAATCTATATAGTGTCTATCTATCATTTATATGAATACATAAAGATATAAATTTATTGTGAATTCAAATATATTAATATAATATCATTATTTTTTTAAAATTTGCTAAAATAATAAGAGAAACATAGAGAGGTAAATAGTATCTCTATGTTTTTTATATGGAAAATTTGCTATAATAAAGATAAGGATTGGTGATAAATTTGAAAGCAAATATTCAAAACATAAAAAAAGCATTAAATCAAAATAAATTAGTTATCTTTGTTGGAGCAGGTGTATCAAAAAACTCTCATGTTCCAACATGGGGATATCTTGTTAGAAAATATGCAAAAAAGCTTAATTATACACAATGTCTATCATGTCATTTTAAAACTTCTCAATGTGAAAAGTCCTGTCATCATAAATATTATTTTTCAACTGATGAATATATTAAAATCCCCCAATACTTTTATAGTTATGATAAATCAGAAAATCATCATGATTATTATGCTATTTTAAAAGAAGCTTTTCAACATGACTTTAAACCCAATATTCTTAATGATTTAATTACTTCTCTTCATCCTGAACATATTATCACAACCAATTATGATCATTTGTTAGATCATTATCAATATGAAGTTATTACAAGTGATCAAGATTTATTAAAATCAAAGTCAAATCACTATCTTATTAAAATGCATGGTGATATTGATGATATTGAACATATTGTTTTTAAAGAAGATGATTACTTAAATTTTTCTCAAACTCATGCATTAATAGAACTTTATATAAAATCATTACTCATTGATCACATTTTTTTATTTGTAGGTTATTCATTAAATGATTATAACTTAAAAATGTTTCTTAACTGGATTGATTATCTTGGGCATGAAAATAATGTTAAAGAAAGTATGCATGCTAATTATCTTATGACAACTGATATTACCTCTGATCAAGATTATCTTATTTCATACTATCTTCAAAAAAATATTCATGTTATTAATCTTAATGAATTGAGTCAAGATATAGTTCAAGAATCATTATCAATTCCTTTAGATGATGAAATTGGACGTAGAACATATATTTGTTTAAAATATCTTAAATAATTTTATAAAATTTATATTCATATATAAATAATAAAAATAGGAAGCATTATGAAAAGAATGACAAGTTTTAGTATTTACCATACAAAAAAAAGAAATCATAAACGATTTCTTTTTACATATCTTTTAATTGTTGATTAAATTCATCTAACCAATCAGATGAATAATCTTCTATCATTCCCATATCTGATAACTTTGTTAGTTCGCTATCTAATGGTAAATGTCCTAATACTTGTAAATCAAACTTTTCTGCCACTTCTTCTAAATGACTTTTTCCAAAAACATAAATCTTTTTATCACAATCTGGACATTTGACATAACTCATATTTTCTACAATCCCTATAATTGGAATATTCATTTTCTTAGCCATATTAACAGCTTTACCCACAATCATACTCACAAGTTCTTGTGGACTTGTAACAATCACAATACCGTCCAATGGTAAAGATTGAAAAACAGTTAATGGAACATCACCTGTCCCTGGTGGCATATCAACAAACATATAATCAACTTCTTCCCATCTTACATCTGTCCAAAATTGTTTAATCATTCCTGCTAAAACTGGTCCTCTCCAAACAACTGGATCCTCTGGATGTTCTAATAAAAGATTAGTAGACATAATCTTCATTCCATATGGTGTTTGAGCTGGTATAATTTCTTCACCATTAGAATATACTTGCATATTATCAACACCAAATACCTTACCAATAGATGGTCCTGTAATATCACCATCTAGTATGGCTACTTTATGCCCTTCTCTTTGTTTTAAAACAGCTAATAATGATGTTATAGATGATTTTCCAACTCCACCTTTACCACTCACAACACCAATTACTTTTTTAACATGAGAATTTTTATTTAATGGTGCTAAAAAACTTCTTTCATCACAATCTTGTTGACATGATTCACAATTATGATTACATTCTTGACTCATATTATCTCTCCTTCACTCCCATTATTCTACTATAAAATAATATCTTATTCAAAATAAATGCAAAAATTATTCTATATACTCTTTTTTAAAAGTAAATCCTCTCCCACGAACCTCATTCACTTTACTAACAATCATAAAAGCATGTGCATCAATACTTAAAACCAAATCATTTAGTCTAGGTAATTCTCGATTTGATACCACTGTCATAACAACAGGATACTCATTCTTCATATATCCAGATATAGACTTTAACATTGTTGAACCTCTATCTAATTCATGAATAATAGCTTCATTAATTTTCTCATATTCCTTTGAAACAATCATGACTTCAGTTTGAGCTTTTCCAATAACCAAAACTTTATCTAAAACAATTGAATATGTAAACACTAAAACAATACCATATAAAACCATTTCTTGGTTTGTATAAAAGACTTGCATAAGTAAAATAAGAAAATCAAAAACATATAATCCAACTGAAACAGGAATTCCAAACTTCTTATTTAAAACAAGTGGGGGAATATCCATACCACCTGTTGAAGCATTACATTTAATAACTATACCTATACCACAGCCTACCATAACTCCTCCTAATAATGCTGCTAATAAAGGATCATTTGTTATTTTAACATAGCCTATGGTTTGTTCAAAAACCCCTAAAATAAAAGGAAAATAGAATGTACTCAATAAAGTTGTAAAAGCAAAAGCTTTTCCTAATATTATTAATCCTATTATAAACATAATAATATTAAAAATAGAAACAAATATTGTTATAGGTATTTGTAAAGAATGATTCATAATAATAGCTAATCCTGTTGTCCCACCAGTAATCAATCCATTAGGTATAATAAATAAAACAATTGCTAAAGTATAAAGTGTATTCCCCACTAAAATACCTATTATATTTTTTAAAGTTTTATAAAACATATAATCCTCCCTTATATTTTCACCTTCACTATTATATCACTCTTATTGATATTGAAAAGTAAAAAATCTATATTATCTATTTAAAGAATAATTTGCACACTGTACTAATTGTCCAATTAATAAATATTCCTTTAATCCTTCAAGCTTTATGATTTCAGGAATATAATACTCTGGAATATATTTTTTCACTTCTTCTCTAATATCTTGTTCACTAACAATCAAAGGACTAGAAACAACAATAAGTTCTGGAGCTAAAATCGTAATAATTGGAATCATATTTTTAGCAACCCACTCAAGTGTTCCTTCTGGTGTTTTTCTTGTAATGAAATAGTCATGACTATATTGTATAGGATTATATAAAATTTCTCCTGCTACTATTTTGTCCCCTTTAATCAATTCCCCATTATGAATACTTCCTACTGAACCACCTTGTCCAATCATAGGTTGAAACATAAATGATAAAGATAATACTTTATCTTGGCAAGCATAATAACCTAATGCAATATCATTTGTATCATTTGTTAAAATGATTTTTTGAGTAAAATTTCTAGATAAATATTCAATAACATCACAACGATGCCCTAAAGATAATAATTCTTCATCAGCAGATCCAGGTTTAGATACACATATTAATGATACATCTGATTGTTCTAATAAAATTGTTCGAATAAGATGTCTAATATCTTCTAAATTAACATGATTTTTTAACATTTCATCATCTACTAAAATTTGATTTCTATGATCATAAACACGATAAACAAGACGAACCTTATCATTATATCTTAATAAACCAATACACAATATTTTATTTTTGTGTTCAATATTTATTTTTAAATTAGGAAGTAAGAGAGTGATATTATCTTTTTTATATTTTTGTAATTCTTCATCTATAAAGTCAAATGTAGCTTTTACATCATACCCAGCAAATATATGTGATGCAATACATAAAACCAATTTATCTTTCAAAACTTTTTGAATTTTTGGTTGCATATAAGAAATTTGTGGTGCTAATAATATAACATCATAATCTTTTGCACCATCAAATAATTCACTGTATGCTTTAGCATCAAAAATATAATTCATATCTAACAGTTCTACTGCTTCATTTAATCTTTCTGCAAAATAACTTGTTGTAAAGCCACTACTACAACTCAATAAAACTTTAATTTTAGGTTTAACAACTAATGTTTGAATTGTATCAATCATTTCTTCAAATAACTCAACTGCATGTTTTAATGTTTGCATTTGAAAATGAAGATAAAAAATAGCTGTATCTGTTACTTTATTAATAACTTTTAATTCAATAACATTAAAATCATTAAATGTTATTTCCCCATGTCCATAATCTGTCTCAATTATGATTATATTTTCCATTTGTGAATGTTGATAAACTTTATAATCATCATTCTTATGAAATAAAATCCATTGTTTAAAAACAACAAAATATATATCTTTTAAGAAATTATCCATGTCCCTCATCCTTTCAAACATAGAAATATTATATCATAGTTTATCTTAAATCATATCTCTTTATATATTTTTCAAAGAAATTATCAATGAATATAAATATTCTTTCAGAAAAAAAGAAATTGCTTTTTTATAAAAACAACTTCTTTTATACATAACGATCTTAAACCCTCTAACAATTGATTTAAATATTCTATACAAAACATCTGATTCTTATCTTCAAAATAAAAATATTCCTTATTATTAATCATATGTTCATTCATAGTAACTATGATTTAAGTTATCATCTTTTCATCAACAAATATTTATACTGTCCTATTTTCCTAATATGAAGTCAATGCTCCACTACAATAAAAGTACATGTGAATAACACTATAAGTTCTTCTGTTTTCTTCCCAAATATCGATATACTTGTTTTTTATAAAACCTATAATCAATTCCATATTCTTTATCTAAATAATGTTCTTCTTGTAATATTTGTATATGAAGCATAAGAATCGCTAGTACAGTAATAATTAATAATGGTATATTAAAAAACATAAATAATATTCCTAAATATACACAATCAAATCCTAAAAAAGCAGGATTTCTACTAATTTGATAAATGCCAGAAGTTAACATTTCAGTCCTATCATTTTCAGCAAGCCCCGCTCTCCAACTATCCTTCATTGTTGTAATTGCACAAGCAAAAATAATATTTCCTAATATTCCTAAAATAATACCTGTAAAATTCATAATTTGAGATACATTTGGATTTACACTAAAAATACTTATAACCTCAACAAAAACCACAACCCTTGTAACAACTTTCATAGTCAACTCAATATAATATTGTTGATCTTTATTCTCTCTTTTTGCAATTTGATTAGTTTGTATTCCCTTTCTTTTTTGTATCCACATCTTGCCAAAATAAATTGAATAAAAAATCAAAAGAATAATCATACCTAATGTCTTCATATCATCACCTTTTTTAAGTATATCATGTGGATACATCAATCACAATTCAAAAAAAATAGCTTAGTTTTCATAAACTAAGCCATTTCACGTTTTCTAAAAAATAAAGAGAATTTTATTATTTTAAGTTATTATTTAAAAATTCATATGTCCTTTCAACTAAAAGTTGTCTTGGTTCTTGAGAGCCACTGCCATCAGCTGCATCAAAAACATGATCTGCATTTTTTACATTCAAAACTTGAATATCTGTTGCTGCTTGAATAACAGCATTTGTTGTTGTTTTACTTACATAATCATCTACTTCATCAACTGCAATCATAAGTTTTCCTTTATATTGAGCAATATTTTCTAAAGGTTTACTCTTTTCATTTTCTTCAAAGAATTGAAGTGAACAATCTACATATGGTTCACCCCATAATGTAAATGTAGATTTTCCATTTTTCTTTGCTTCATTATACATTTCTTTCACAGCTTTTTCACCACCCATGAAATCGTATAAACCACTTAAACCATCATTAGCAGCAGGTGCCCATAAAACTGCTACATCTACTTTGTTATCAATATAAAGAGAAGTAATTCTTCCACCCATACTATGACCTACCATTCCTATTTTTTGAATAGAGTATTTATCTTTCATAAAAGCAATTGCACTATCTAAATCATCAGTCATATTTGTTAAATCATAGGCTGTATAATCTTCTTTACTTTCTCCATTTCCAGGAAAATCTATACGAATTGATGCAATACCATTTTCAGCTAATTTATTAGCAAGGGGTTCAAAATTTGCACACCCTTCTCTATCACCTACAAATCCATGTGCCATAACAACTAATGGCATATCTTCTTTTGTATCTGGTACAACTGTTGTTGCATAAATATCTGTATTTCTTTTTGATTTCACTGTTATTTTTTCAGTAGAAACATTCATTTTTTCTTGCTTTTCTTCTTTTGATTGAGAGCAACCAGCTAGAAATAAAGTTGATAAAACTCCCAAAACAAGTAATTTTTTCATTTTTTTATTTTTCCTTCCATATATATTATAAATTTTCACCTTGATTTTTAATCACATCTTGATACCAATAGAAGGAATCTTTTCTATGTCTTGATAAATCTCCACTATCATCATCATGTTTATTTACATAAATAAAACCATATCTTTTTTTCATTTCTCCTGTTGTTGCAGATACCAAGTCAATTGGCCCCCACATGAGATAACCAAAACATTCTACATAATCTTCAAGTATAGCTTTTTTCATTTCACTGAAATGTGCTGATAAATAGGCAATTCGATAATCATCATGAATTTTCCCATCAATCATTTCATCTACTGCACCAATTCCATTCTCTGTTATCATAATTGGTAAGCCATATTTACGATATGTATAATTCAGAAGATATCTTAGTCCTATTGGATCTATTGCCCAACCCCACTTACTTTGTTTTAAATATGGATTTTGAGCACCACCCCATAATGATTCATTATCATCATGATCACATGGTGATTTTGATACTTCTGTTGAATAATAATTCATTCCTATAAAATCTAATGTTCCTTTTTCAAAAGCTATTTCATCTTCTTTATCAATTTCTATATGAATATCATATTCTTCATATTCTTTTAATTTATATTTTGGGAATTTCCCATTACACATAGCATCTATTTGATAAAAATCTCTATCCATATCTTGAAATGCTTTCATAACATTCATTGGATGACAATCTTTTGGATACATTGGAGTAATTCCAAACACACAACCAACTTGATTATTTGAATCTATATCTCTAATAAGTTTGACTGCTTTAACACTTGCTAGAGTCATATTGTATCCTATTTTTGCAAGAACTTCTTTTTTATTGCCTTCTATTTCACTATATTTAAGTCCTGCAATAATATATGTAAAAATATCGGACGCTTCTGTTTGTGGATCAATATGATTCATTTCATTAAATGTTACCCAATATTTAACTTTACCTTTTAAAGCAGTCACAACTGTTTGTACATAATTCAAATAAAAATCAATTAATTTTCTATTTGTCCATGATCCATATTCTCTTACTAAATGAATAGGCATTTCAAAATGATATAATGTAACAATGGGTTCAATTCCATAATCAAGTAAAGTTTGAATAACATCTTGATAATATTCTATTCCTTTTTGATTAGGAATATCTTCATCACCATAAGGATAAATTCTTGACCAATCAATAGATATTCTTAAAGCTTTAAAGCCCATTTCAGCAAACAATGCAATATCTTCCTTATATCTATGATAAAAATCTATACCTTCATGTGAAGGATATTTTTTATCTGCTTCTAACTCTGGTGTAAATTGTCTTGGTACTTCATAGCTTCCTGAAGTTGCATAATCCATGATTCCATGTCCTTTACCATCTTCTTGCCATGCCCCTTCACATTGATGAGCTGCAATACTGCCACCCCATAAAAAATCACTTGGAAATTTATTCATATAGTTCACCTTCTATTCAATGACTTCTTCTGCTATTTTTTGTTGTGATTCACTTACTTCTTTTTCATATTGTTGTTTATCAGCAACTTTGAAGAATGGATAATATACAGCAACTGAAATCACAATAATTAATGCTGACCATATTGTTGTTGATAATGCTCCACTTGTCATTAAGAATCCAATCAAAATAGGTGGAGTTGTCCAAGGAACCATTGATACAGTTGGCATAGCTATAATGCCTGCTTCCATCAATAGAATAGTTGAACCTGCTAATATTCCTGGTAATATTACAAATGGGAATAAGAATATTGGGTTAAAACAGATTGGTGTCCCAAAAATAATAGGTTCATTAATATTAAAGATACCTGGACCAATTGACATTCTTCCTAAAGTCTTAAAATATTGACTCTTTGCAACAAATGACATTAAAACCATTAAACCAATAGTTGCTCCTGTACCACCAGCCCAAATCAAAACATCTGTTCCATAAGTTGCGCCATAAATAGCTGCTCCACCAGCTCTAATAGCTTCTTCATTAGCAATACCATTAGCTAACAAGAATGGATAAGCAACATCACAAACAACTGCACTGTTAATACCACAGAAGAATACTAATCCCATTAAACTATGATATAAAGCATATCCCCAAGGTGTTTTTAATAAGTTTGATACTGGCGACATAAGTGTTGCCATAAATGTATTTAAGTTAAACCCTAATACAACAGCAATAATTCCAAAAAGAATGAAAACAACTGATGCTGGGATTAAAGATGAGAATGAATGACTTACTGCTGGTGGAACACCATCAGGCATTTTAATTCCCCATCCTTTTAATTCAAATAATGATAAAATACGTACTGTTACTAACCCAACAACGATTGATGTTAATAATCCTGAAGTTCCAAATCCTGCAACATCAATTCCCACTTCTGGATTATATTGAGTTAAACAGAAAGCTCCTAATGATGTTACTGTATTTGTCCATTTATTTGCTTGATAAGCTTCTGCTCCAAAATAACCAGTTGCTCCAGCTACAAATAATGCTAATATTCCAGTTGTACAAGCATTAACTGCATAAAAGAAAGGTGCTGCTGGTTCAAAAAACTTTTGTAAAGGTTCAAATGGAAGTTCTGGTAATAAAATTGTAATACTTCCAATAATTAAAAGTGCCATAGCTGAACACATTGCATTACGAATAATTGTTAATATTCTGTTGCTTCCAAATTTTAAAGCATATGGCATAATTTTTTGTTCAAGAAATCCTGATATACGATCCATTTTCATTTCCTCCTGCTCTAGTTCGATCCTTTTCAATGCTCTAAGTAGCACTGACTCTCCATTCATTTCCCCATATTCTTTACGGCCGATAAGTAATACTGGGATTGATAAAGGTTTTGCAATGTCAAGAATTCTTTCAAATTCATGAGTACATTGAGGTGCAATTAAAATAATATCTGCTTTTGATGCATATTGTTGAACTTGAAATGCTCCAACTGATGCAATTGCACAATCTATATCTAGCTCTTTAGCTGCTTGTCTCATATTTTGCACTAAAATGCTAGATGACATTCCTGCGGCACAACATAATAGAATTTTCTTCATTGCTTCTACCTACCTTTATTTTACTTATTTTTTAAAATACTTAAATCGAACTTATTTCCTTTTCTAAAGAGGAAATGAATCAACCAAATAAAACATCTATATCATTCTTTTTTTGCTCATTAGCAATTTTCTTTAAGATATTTTTTAAGTGCTGTAATGATAAATCATTTTCTAATTCTTGCATTGCCTTTTGATTAAACACTAAAGAGGATAACGTTTCATGTAATAAACCTAGTGCTTCCTGTGAATCTTTTTGAACACTTAATAAAAATATATATTTTACATTTTGATATTTCCACTTAATAGCTTTCTTTAAAACTCCTACTGCTACAAATGTTTCATCTGTTAATGGTTTCATTGGATGTGGCATTGCAATAGCATTTCCAAATTCAGTAACTGAAAATTTTTCTCTCTTTAAAATTTCTTCTTCAAAATGATTTGGAACAGTTTTGACATTAGCAATTCTTTGACACATTTCATGAATTAATTCTTCTTTTGTTTTTCCACTCAAATCTGTAAATAGCAATTCTTGTTGAAAATATTGATCCACAAATGACAATTCTTCATTTTGTGATAAGAAAGCTTCACTTAATGAAATCATATCTTGATCATTTAAAAAATATTGAACATGAATAGTTGGTATCTCTGTTTTAAATGGAATAGGTACTGTACTTAATATAAAATCATATGCTAATTGATCAATATTTGATAATTCATACAATTCTGTAACATAGATACTATTAATATTATCTTTAAATCTTTGTTTAACTTTATATAATAAAATTTGTGAACTTCCCATACCACTTGCACAAATAATTATAACATTCTTTTTAGGTCCATTTTTTTGATATCTTTCAATGGCTAATGCAAAATGTAAAGCAATGTAACCTATCTCATTTTCACTTACTGACTTATTAATATATGATTGAATAATATGTGCAGCTAAAATACTAATTTCAAAAGCTAAAGGATTTTCAGATTTAATTTGCTGTAATAATGGATTTTGGATAACCATTCCATATTTCAAACGATTCATCATAGGTTGTAAATGTAATGATAAAGATGTATATAAATCTAAATCTGTCATAAAATTCATAGCAAATTTATCATTAATTTCTTTCATAATTTGATTCATGAGTTCTTCATAATCTTGATTCAAATATAAAGTATTAGAATTATATTGAACAGCTTTCTTTCCTGATAAATGCATAGCTATATAATAAATTTCAACCTTTGGAAAATGAACTTCAAATCTTTGTTCTAATTCTTGACATAAAATTTCAGCAACTTCATACTCTCTACTCTTTTCAATCTCACTATCATATTCACAAGGCATTGATTTTGTATCTTCTTTTAATCTCAATAATGCAATCATAATATGAATAACAAGATTCTGAAAACCAATATCAGTTAACTTAAATCTCTCATTAACCATTGTTTTATATAAAATTGTTGAGATTTCTTCTTGTTGTTTTGTTGATGATGTTTGTGATAAATAAACACCATCATCTTTAGTACCATGATAAAAATATTGTGATATACATAATCTTTTATGAAACTCACTACCTACTATTTTTAATCCATAAAAGGGTTTTGTTTCTAAAGTTAAATGAAAATATTTTAATTTTTCTCTGACCTCTTTTAAATCGCTACTTAACGTAGAACGACTTACAAAGATACGATCACAAATATCTTCCATTTTGATATAATCTTCTTCAGTTAGGAACATTCTTATTAAATAATGTACTCTATCTTCTGGATAAATAGGAATTAACATTTGATCTTCAGAATTTTTCTTTAGCATTGTTTCTAAATAGTTATAATATTTTTCTTCATCATTAATCACTAATTCATAACCAATAGCATGTTTGGAAATAATCTCCATTCCATGCTGATGAAGATGTTCTTTATATTCTTTTAAATCATTCCTTAAAGTTCTTACTGTAATACCTAACTGTCTGCTTAATTCTGGTCCACTCATTGGTGTTTCAGCATGACTTAAAATTTTTATTGTTTCTATCATCCTTTTATTTTCCATATTATTCACCTATTATATTATAACCCCTTTCGACATTTTTCTACAACCATTGTATTTCCTTTTTTAAAGAGGAAATGATAAAATAAATTTATCTTTAATCAATTAAGTATAAATAAATCACTTCATAACTATGTTCTTATTATAAAAAGATAATTTTTTTATTTTATAGCCCTATGTCAAAGACTTTTGACAGACAAAAAAAGAACTTTTATATAAAATATTGCTTGGAGGTACAAAATGGATATTGGAAATAAAATTAAAGAATATAGAAAAATGTTAAATATGTCTCAAGATGAGTTAGCACTAAAAGTTTTTGTTTCAAGACAAACAGTTTCAAATTGGGAAACAAATAAAAGTTATCCTGATATAAAGAGTTTATCTTTACTTAGCAATATCTTTAATGTATCCTTAGACGATTTTATAAAAGGAGATATTGATGAGATGAAAAGAATAATCGATGAAGAGAAAGTCAAAGAATTTCATTTGCTTAGTATTATTTATTCCATAGAACTTATTATTCTTATTATAAGTGCATACCCATTAGCAAAGTTTTTAAATACTATTGGTATAGTGATTTGGGTTTTATGTCTTATTGTTACTTTTGGAACTGCTTTTTTTATTGAAAGGTTTAAGAGAAACTATGATATTCAAACTTATAAAGAAATTATTGCTTTTTGTGAAGGAAAACAATTGACTCATGATGAAATACAACAGGAATTTGGAAAACGTATTTATCAAAAAATTTTATATGCAATTATTGTTGGAATGATTGCTTTTGTTGTAAGTGTTGTCATTATATTTATTGTTGATAGATTATAATTTTAGAAATGAAAGTGAGAAATAAAGATGAAATTAATTATTAAAGATTTAAAGAAAACATTTGATGAAAAAGAAGTTTTAAAAGGTATAAATTTTGAATTTGAGAAAGGAAAAATCTATGGTCTTCTTGGAAGAAATGGAGCAGGTAAAACGACATTCTTTAATTGTTTGAATGAAGATTTATCTATTGATGAAGGAGAATTTTATATTGATGACGAATATAAAAGGAAACTAGTAGCAGAAGATATTGGATATGTTTTATCTATTCCTAATGTACCTGAATTTTTAACAGGAAGAGAATTTCTTAAATTCTTTATAGAAATTAATAAAGTTAGGATAAAAGACAAAAAAACGATTGATGATTATTTTGATTTTATGAAAATTGATATTGAAGATCGTGATAGATTGCTTAAAGATTATTCTCATGGTATGAAAAATAAAATGCAGATGTTGGTTCATATTATTGCTAATCCTAATATTTTATTACTTGATGAGCCTTTAACATCTTTTGATGTTGTTGTTGCAGAAGAAATGCAGGATATGTTAAAAAGTATTAAAACAAATCATATTATTATTTTTTCTACTCATATTATGGAACTGGCTCTTAATTTATGTGATGAAATTGTTGTTTTAAATAAAGGTGTATTAGAAAAAATTGATACAATAAATTGTGATGATAAAACTTTAAAAGATAAAATTATTTCTACTTTAAAGGAGCAATAATATGATTAAAACATTTATGATTTCTTTTCGATTAAAGAACACTTATCGTGCAAATAGTATGATTTATTCTTTAAAAGGACTTCCTATTGTTCATCACTTGTTACCTGATAGTTTATATAAAAATCAAGGATTAAAAACATTTGCGCATATAATCAGTATCTTATTAGAAATAATAAATACTTTTTTAGGAAAATACCTTTATTGTTTAGTAATGATATTTTTTATGTCATCTTTTTATCAGACAAACCAAGCTTACACTTTTTTACATATTTTTATTTTTTTAACAATTGCTGGTGGTCTATTAAATACTTATATGTTTAATCCTACTAAAGATAAATACTATGCTATTATTTTAATGAATATTGATACAGATAAATATGCTGTATCTAATTATCTTTATACTATGTTAAAAGTTTTTATTGGCTTTATGCCTATAATGCTTTACTTCTCAACTTTTATAAAATTACCATTATGGATATTTATAGTTATGCCTATATATGTTGTTATGATTAAAATGATAGTTATTTTCTTTGATATTGAAAAATATAAGAGAAAAGGCATTGCAACTAATGAAAATTTACCAACCAAAACCTTATGGTTTATTGTTGGTTTACTTGTTATACTGGCTTATGGATTACCATTATTAGGAATAATTATGCCGCAAATTTTCTTTATTACGTTATTCATTTGTAGTTTACTTTTAGGTATTTATAGCTTTATTGTTATTTTTCAATTTAGTGATTATAAAAAACTTTATAAAATAATTTTAACAATAGATAATATTAACGTTATTCACAATGCAAATAGTACTGAAACTATTAAAAATAACATTGCTGAAACTATTGAACTCAATCCATCTATTCAAAGTCATAAAGAAGGATTTGCATATTTTCATGAATTGTTTGTTAAAAGACACAGCAAGCTCCTTACACAGGCTGTAAAAAAACAAACTTGTGTTATTTTATTAATAATAGCTGGAATTCTTATATTTGTTCATACTGTACCTGAAATAAAAATATATTTAAATAATATAACATTAACATATTTACCTTATTTTGTACTTATTATGTATTTCTTAAATAGAGGAACAACTATTACACAAGCTATGTTCATAAATTGTGATCATTGTATGTTAACGTATCGTATATTTAGAACACCAAAAGTTCTTTTAGGAATATTTACTCAAAGATTAAAAACATTAATCTTTATCAATTTATTACCTTCTAGTATTTTAGGATTAGGTTTAGTGCTTATTTTATATATAACAGGTGGAACAACAAACTATCTTAATTATTTCATTTTATTTATATCAATCAATGCAATGAGTATATTCTTCTCTATTCATTATTTATCAATGTATTATCTTTTACAGCCTTATAATATAAATACAGAAATAAAAAATAGTACATATTCATTAGTTAAAACTTTGACTTATTTTATATGTTACTTGATGATCCAAATTAAACTACCAACATTTGAATTTGGAATAGCCATTATTATTTTTACTATTATATATACTATCATTTCATTAATTCTTATATATAAATTCGCTCCTAAAACTTTTAAGATAAGACAATAATAAAAAGCAAGTTTGTTCAAAAACTTGCCTTTTGTCTATTTAATACTATAAAATTTATAAATAAGAACTTATTTTTTATATTTATTTATAATTTGAAAGAGGAAATCTTCTTTTATATAAATAAGAGCTTTTACCCTTACAAAAAAACTCTAAAAACATTGATAAAATCAACATTTCTAAAGTTATTTAAGAATGGTGCGGGTGACAGGACTTGAACCTGCACGCCGAAGCACTAGATCCTAAGTCTAGCGTGTCTGCCAGTTTCACCACACCCGCATATGAATGGTGACCCGCAGGCGACTCGAACGCCTGACCCTCTGATTAAAAGTCAGATGCTCTACCTACTGAGCTAGCGGGTCATTGATCTGGTGCCGGCTAAAGGACTTGAACCCTCAACCTACTGATTACAAGTCAGTTGCTC
>CAJUOS010000011.1 GCA_910588075.1 uncultured Erysipelotrichaceae bacterium
ATTGTACATTCTTAAGTGAGCAAATTTGTACATTTTTAGATTGACATTTATAATCAATGAAGCAGGAGAATATATAAATATAGAAGTTCAAAGAGATAACACAAGAGGAGATATAAAAAGGGCAAGATATCATTCAAGTCTGATTGATGGAGAAGTAGAGATCAAGAAAAGTGAGTGGAGGAAAATACCAAAGAGTTATGTGATATTCATAACAGAGAAGGATATATTCAAAGAAGGAAGAGGGATATATCATATAGTGAGAATGATAAAAGAGAGTCAAAAGGAAGTGAGAGATGAGCAGGAAATCATCTATGTGAATGGAGAATATGAGGGAGAAGATGAGATAGGGAGATTGATGCATGATTTTCGATGTAAAGAAGCGAGAGATGTATTATGAAGTCTTAGCAAAGAGAGTAGAAGGATTAAAGAGAAGGAAGGAGGGAGAGAAAGAGATGGGAAAGATACTAGATGAAGTGAGGGATGAAGGAAAACGAAAAGGAATAGAAGAGACAAAGATTATATCTATTCAAAGTTTAATGGAAAGTATGAATTGGAGCATTGAGGAAGCAATGAAAGCTTTAATGATACCTCCTAATGAACAAGAGCATTTTATAAAAATTATTCATTAAAAATAATAGGATAATAACATAAAAATGTTGTTATCCTATTTAAAAAATAGTTACTTCATGGTTTAAATATTTAACTTCATTTTTTATAAATAAACTAATCCTTTATAAGAATAATATTATGTTTTATAGGAAAATAGATTATTTTCTAGTGTTGAAAGATTATAGACAAACAATAAAAAATCATTTAATATATACACAATTGGAGGAAGATTATGAAGTACAAATTAATAGCATTAGATTTAGATGGAACATTAAAAAACTCAAAAAATAAAATAACCGAAAAAACCAAAAAAGCATTAATCCAAGCACAGAAATTGGGTGTTAAAATTATTTTGGCATCAGGTAGACCAACAGCAGGACTTAGACATGAAGCAGAGGAATTAGAATTAGAAAAATATGGTGGTTTCCTTTTATCTTTTAATGGGGCAAGTGTTATTGATGTAAAAACAAAGAAAGTTATATATGAACAGACACTTACAATTGATCAAGCCAAAAGAGCATATGATAGAGCCAAAGAGTTTCAATTAGCATGTATAACATATGAAAATGATGTTCTTGTGACAGAAGATATAGATAATGAATATGTAGAAATAGAAGCAAGAATTAATGATGTTAATATAAAACAAGTTTCTTTTAAAGATAATTTAAAAGATCCAATATATAAAGTGTTATTAACAGGAAAACCAGATTATGTAGCAGTTATAGAAGAAGAATATAAAAAACCATTTGAGAATGAATTAAGTATTTATAAAAGTACACCATTCTTTATTGAAATTATGGCACAAGGAATTGATAAAGCAGCATCTATAAATAGACTTGTTGAATATTTAGGAATTAAACAAGAAGAAGTGATGGCATTTGGAGACGGTTATAACGATTTAAGTATGATTGAATATGCAGGACTAGGAGTAGCAATGGAAAATGCTATTGATGAAGTAAAAATACGAGCAAATGTTGTGACTTTATCGCATGATAATGATGGAATTGCTTATATATTATCTCAATATATAGAAGGAGTTGAGTATTAATGTTACCAAAAGATCCAGTGATGTTATTGAGCTTTATAAATATGAAATTACGAGATCAATATGATTCATTAGAAAGCTTATGTGAAGATTTCAATGTTTCTAAAGAAGAAATTATAGAAAAACTAAAAACAATAGACTACATTTATGATAATGAAAAAAATCAATTCAAATAGATAAATAATCATGCTATAATAGTGAACATATAATGGAGGGGTAGAATATGATAAAGTTAGAACAATTTCAAGAAGCAAAAAAGAGAGTCGATGAAGTAATTATTCCAACTCCCTTAATATATAGTGAAGCATTTTCTAAAGAATGTAAAAATCAAGTTTATATTAAACCAGAAAATTTACAAAGAACAGGAGCTTTTAAGATTAGAGGAGCTTATAATAAAATTGTTAAAATGAGTGATGAAGCAAAGAAAAAAGGATTAATTGCTTCATCAGCAGGAAATCATGCTCAAGGAGTTGCATATGCAGCGAATAAATTAGGAGTCAAAGCAACAATTGTTATGCCAAAACATACACCTTTGATTAAAGTAGAAGCAACTCAATCTCATGGAGCAGATGTTGTTCTTGCAGGAGAAGTTTATGATGATTCTTATCAAGCTGCTTGTGAATTACAAAGAAAAAATGATTATACTTTTGTGCATCCTTTTGATGATGAGGATGTTATTGAAGGACAAGGAACAATTGCTTTAGAAATCTTAGAAGAATTACCAGAAACTGATATTATTTTAGTACCTGTAGGTGGAGGAGGTTTAGTATCAGGAATTGCTTGTGCTGCTAAACAAATCAAACCAACTATTAAAATTATTGGAGTAGAACCAGAAGGAGCTGCAAGTGCTTTAGCAGCTATTAATGAAGATCAAGTTGTTGCATTAAAAGAAGCAGTAACAATTGCTGATGGAACAGCAGTTAAACAAATTGGAGAAAAGACTTTTGACTATATTAAAGAATATGTTGATGGTATTATTACTGTTTCAGATTATGAATTAATGGATGCTTTCTTGTTATTGGTTGAAAAGCATAAATTAGTAGCTGAAAATTCAGGAATTCTTTCATTAGCAGGTTTAAAGAAGTTAAATGAGAAAAATAAAAAAGTTGTTTCTTTAATTAGTGGAGGGAATATTGATGTGATGTCTATTTCTTCTATGATTAATAAAGGATTAATTTCAAGAGGAAGAACATTTACATTTACAGTTCAATTATTAGATAAACCAGGAGAATTAGAATTTGTAGCTCATGTTTTATCAGAATGTAATTCCAATGTTATTGCAGTAGAACATAATCAGTTTAAAAACTTTGCTCGTTTTTCAGAGGTTGAATTGAGAGTAACATGCGAAACAAATGGAGAAGCACATATTCAAAAAATTATTGATAGATTTAAAGAAGAAGGATATGAAATAGCAAGAATTAATTAAGAGTGTAGGTAGAATACCTACATTTTTTGTTAAATAAGTTATTTTTATATAAGAATAGAAAAGTTATAAATACTGATATGAAAAATAATTATTTTCTTGAATATAAAGTTTTTTTGTTATATACTGTTAAGGATAAAGAAAGGAATGAGGAATAATGACAGATTTTGTGGCATATAAGAATTTTTATGACCTACATACAAGTGTATTATTTTCTCATTTTTTATATTTTTATTAAAACATATCATTTCTATTTGATATGTTTTTTTACGAAAAAATAAAAGGAGGACAATTTATGCCAAAAAGAGAAGACATTAATACAGTATTAGTTATTGGTTCTGGACCAATTATTATTGGACAAGCATGTGAATTTGATTACTCAGGAACACAAGCATGTAAAGCTTTAAGAGGATTAGGTTATAAAATTGTATTGGTTAATTCAAATCCAGCTACAATTATGACTGATCCAGAAACAGCTGATATTACTTATATTGAACCTTTGAATTTAGAAAGATTAACACAAATTATTGCTAAGGAAAGACCTGATGCTTTACTCCCTAATTTAGGAGGACAATCAGCATTAAATTTATGTGCAGAACTTGCTAACGCAGGAGTTTTAGAAAAATATAATGTGCAAGTACTAGGTGTACAAGTAGATGCTATTGAAAGAGGAGAAGATCGTCTTGAATTTAAAAAAGCAATGAATGATTTAGGAATAGAAATGGCAAGAAGTGAGATTGCGAATACAGTTGATGAAGCTCTACAAATTGCTGAACAATTAGGATATCCAGTTGTTGTAAGACCTGCTTATACTATGGGTGGAGCTGGAGGAGGACTTGTTTACAATGTTGAAGAGTTGAAAACAGTTGTAACTCGTGGCTTACAAGCAAGCTTAGTTCATCAATGTTTGATAGAAGAATCTATTCTTGGTTGGGAAGAATTAGAAGTTGAAGTTGTAAGAGATGCTAAGAATAATATGATTACTGTATGTTTCATTGAAAATATAGATCCTTTGGGTGTTCATACAGGTGATTCATTCTGTAGTGCACCAATGTTAACTATTTCTCAAGAAGTGCAAGATCGTTTAAAAGATCAAGCATTTAGAATTGTTGAATCAATAGGTGTTATTGGAGGAACAAATGTACAATTTGCACATGATCCTCGTACTGATAGAATTGTTGTTATTGAAATAAATCCAAGAACATCTCGTTCTTCGGCATTAGCATCAAAGGCAACAGGTTTCCCAATTGCTTTGGTTTCAGCAATGTTGGCAGCAGGTTTAACATTAGATGAGATTGAGTGTGGAAAATATGGAACATTAGATAAATATGTACCAGATGGTGAATATGTTGTTATTAAGTTTGCAAGATGGGCTTTTGAGAAGTTTAAAGGAGCACAAGATAAACTTGGAACACAAATGAAGGCTGTTGGGGAAGTCATGAGTATTGGTAAAACTTATAAAGAAGCTTTCCAAAAGGCTATTCGTTCACTTGAAATTGGTAGATATGGATTAGGTTATGCTAAGAATTTTAATGATTTAACAAAAGAAGAATTATTACAAAAATTATCTGATCCAACAAGTGAAAGACAATTTATTATGTATGAAGCATTAAGAAAAGGTGCAACAATAGATGAATTATTTGAATTAACACAAATTAAACATTATTTCATTGAACAAATGAAAGAGTTAGTAGATGAAGAAGAAAGATTAATGTCTTATAAAGGAAAACAACTTCCTATTGAATTATTAGAACAAGCTAAAAAAGATGGTTTCTCTGATAAATATTTAAGTCAAATTCTTGATATAAAAGAAAATGAAATTAGAAAACAAAGATTAGAAAATAATATTCATCAAGCATGGGAACCAGTTCATGTAAGTGGAACAAAAGATAATGCTTATTATTATTCTACATATAATGCTCCTGATAATAATCGTATTAATAATGATAAGAAAAAGGTTATGATTTTAGGTGGAGGACCTAATAGAATAGGACAAGGAATTGAATTTGATTATTGTTGTGTTCATGCTTCTTTAGCATTAAAGAAGTTAGGTTTTGAAACAATTATTGTTAATTGTAATCCAGAAACAGTATCAACTGATTATGACACTTCTGATAAATTATACTTTGAACCATTAACTTTAGAAGATGTTTTAAGTATTCATGAAAAAGAACAACCAGTTGGCGTTATTGCTCAATTTGGAGGACAAACACCATTAAATTTAGCATCACAATTAAAAGAAAATGGAGTCAATATCTTAGGAACAACTCCAGAAACAATTGATATGGCTGAAGATAGAGATTTATTTAATGCTATGATGGAAAAATTAAATATTCCTATGCCAGAATCAGGAATGGCTGTTACGATAGAAGATGCTTTAAGAATAGCTGAAAGAATTGGTTATCCATTGATGGTTAGACCATCTTATGTATTAGGTGGACGTGGAATGGAAGTTGTTTATGATGATGATGCATTAAAACAATATATGGCAGCAGCAGTTGGTGTTACTCCAGATAGACCAATTTTAATTGATAGATTTTTAAATAATGCAATGGAATGTGAAGCTGATGCAATTAGTGATGGTAAAAATGTTTTTGTTCCAGCGGTTATGGAACATATTGAGTTAGCAGGTATACATTCTGGAGATTCTGCTTGTATATTACCATCAAAACATATCCCAATTCGTCATTTAGAAACAATTAAAGAATATACAAAGAAAATTGCAAAAGAAATGAATGTCCGTGGTTTAATGAATATGCAATATGCTATTGCTGATGATAAAGTTTATGTTTTAGAAGCGAATCCAAGAGCATCAAGAACTGTACCACTTGTTTCAAAAGTATCAAATGTTAACATGGTAAAAATAGCAACTGATATTATTACTCTAGACTTAACAGGTAGGGAAACACCAGTAACAGCATTAGAAGAAAAGAAAATTCCACATGTTGGAGTTAAACAAGCTGTTTTCCCATTTAATATGTTTCCAGAAGTTGATCCAATATTAGGACCAGAAATGAGATCAACAGGAGAAGTTTTAGGGTTAGGAGCATCTTATGGAGCAGCTTATTATAAGGCTGAAGAAGGAGCACAAGCAACTTTACCTACTGAAGGAAAAGTCTTAATCAGTGTAAGTGATTTAGATAAACCTCAAGTGGTTGAATTGGCAAGAGGTTATTATGATGCAGGATTTACAATTGTAGCTACTGGTAAAACTTATGAAATGCTTAAACATAACAATATTCCAGTAGAAAAGATTAAGAAAATTCATGAAGGTAGACCAAATATTATGGATGCTTTAACAAATAGTGAATTAGCAATGGTTATTAATACTCCTCAAGGTAAACAAGGAGCATATGATGATAGCTATATTAGAAAATCTGCTATTAAAATGAGAATTCCATATATGACAAACATTGCTGCAGCAAAAGCTTCATTGGAAGGAATTATGGAAATGAAAATTCATGGTAGTCATGAAGTTAGATCTTTACAAGAATATCATAAAGAAATAAAGTAGTATAAAGGTATAAAGATATAAAATGAGGAAGTTTTATATCTTTTTTTCTAAATATAAAGAATTTTAATTCTATTTAGTTTATAATAGATATATAAGGAGGATATATTTATGAGTATAGAATTAATCATTATTATAGTTGTTGTTATACTATTGGTTTTATATATAATTTCAACATATAATTCATTAACAAGAGCAAAAAATAAAGTGAAAACAAATTGGGCACAAATAGATGTTGTTTTAAAAAGACGTGCTGATTTAATTCCTAATTTAGTAGAAATAGTGAAAGGTTATGCGAAACACGAAAAAGAAGCGCTTGAAAGTGTTATTAAAGCAAGAAATACTTATGTAAGTGCTTCTCTTCCAGAAGAACAATTAAAGGCTGCTGGTGAGTTTACAAAAGCATTAAATAAAATAATGGCTTTAAGTGAGGATTATCCTGATTTAAAGGCAAATAGTAATTTTATGGAATTACAAGCAGAATTAATGGAAACAGAAGATAAGATTACTTTTGCTAGACAATTTTATAATGATTCAGTTTATAGTTATCAAAATAAATTAGAGATGTTCCCATCAAATATTATAGCTAACATATTTGGATTTAAAGAATTTGGATTCTTTGAAGTAGATGAAAGTGATAAAGAAGTACCAAAGGTAAAATTTTAATATGAAAAAGAAAATATTTAAGAAAATATTTATAATATTTTCTCTTTTTCTTATATGTATACTTCCATTAAATATTGTTTATGCTTCTGATATTGAATTAGAAAACATTGAAATAAAAGCAGTATTAGATGAAAATGGAAATGCACATATTCAAGAAATTTGGAAAATTGATGTTTATGAGGGAACAGAAATTTATAAAGTCTTTGATAATATGAGAGATTCAAAAATATCTCATTTTAAAGTTGTAGATGATACAGGTAAGAATTATCAAAATATTGGTGAATGGGATATTGATGCTAATAAAGAAGATAAAGATGGTAAGTGTGGAATTGTGACAAGAGAAGATGGTTATTATGAGTTATGTTTTGGTATAGGAAGATATGGAAGAAGAGAATATAAGTTTGAGTATGATATTTCAAACTTTGTTCAACAATATCAAGATACTCAAGGATTTAATTATGCTTTTTTCTCAGAAATGGAATTAGAACCACAACATGTTAAAATAACATTATCTTCACCATATTCATTTCATAAAAGCAATGCAAAAATATGGGGATTTGGTTTTTATGGATCAGTATTATTTGAGAATGGAAATGTTGTTATGGAAACAACAGAATCAGTTCCTGAAGGAGCAAAGATGCAACTTTTAATGCAGATTAAAAATCATACATTTAAAAATGCACATAAAAATAATAGTTATTTTGAAGATATATTAGATGATGCTATTGATGATAGTGATTATGAAGATGATTTATATAATCAAGGAAATTATTATAATGCTTTTCCTTATAAAGATAATACATTATTCATTGTTATGTGTATATTTATTCCTATGTTATTAATATTGGTTGTGATTATTATTTTTGTAACTGCATATACAAAAGGGAAAAAAGAATATCAATTTAATGATCATGTATTATTGGATAAAGATGAAGTGAATATGTTTAGAGATATTCCATGTCATAAGGATATTTTTGAGTTTTATTACTTGTCTAAAAAGATTGGACTTATTAATGATAATGATCGTTCAGGGCTAATAGCAGCAATTTTATTAAGATGGATACAAAAGGGTTATATTGAATTTAAAAAAGAGGAAGTTAAACAATTTTTATTTTTCAAAAAAGATGGTTATTCAGTGAATTTAGATAAAGGAATTCCAGTAAAAAATCAATTAGAAGAGAGTTTATTATATTTCTTTAAAAAAGCAGCAGGGGCAAATAAAATTTTAGAAACAGATGAATTTGAAGATTGGTGTCGTAGGAATTATGATGAAATTGATGAATGGTTTGATGATGTTGATAAGTTTGTTGAAGAGGAGTTAAGAAATCAAGGATTATTAACTTTAGAAGTTACTTATACACATTTTATGGGAATAAAATTTTCACATAATACAGATACTTATCATGCTTCAATTAGAGAAGAAATGGAGCATATCTTAGGATTGAAGAAGTTTTTAGAAGAAATGAGTTTAATTGATGAAAAAGAAGTTATAGAAGTTAAACTTTGGGAAGAATATTTAATTTTTGCTTCAATTTTAGGTATAGCAGATAAAGTTCAAAAACAATTAGGTCAATTATGTCCAACATTTAATGAAGAATCATCACTAGATACTATTTATACAATGCACATGGTTCATATGTTTTCGTATAATAGTATGTATGCTTCACAACAAGCAAGCCGTTCTAGTGGAATGGGTGGAGGTTCTTCTTTCAGTGGTGGAGGAGGCGGCTTCTCTGGCGGAGGTGGCGGAGGAGTTCGCTAACATTACTTTGTTAAAATTATATAATGGAGGAAATTATGGAAACAGCTAAATTTTATAAAGTATCTTATGCACAATTTGAAAAAGCTATGTTAGATGATTTTTCATTGAATGAAGATGAAATAAAAGAGATATATAATCAATTAAAATTACCAAAAAGAGCAACGAAAGGTTCAGCAGGATATGATTTCTATACACCTATATCATTTCAATTGAACCCAGGAGAAACAATTAAAATTCCTACAGGAATAAGATGTGAAATGAATCCAAGATGGGTATTAATGATTTATCCAAGAAGTGGGTTAGGTTTTAAATTCCGATTACAACTTAATAATACAGTTGGAGTTATTGATAGTGATTATTTTTATTCTGATAATGAAGGGCATATTTTTATTAAAATCACAAATGATTCTAATGAAGGTAAGATTGTTGAAGTTAAGGCAGGGCAAGGTTTTGCTCAAGGTATTTTCATGCAATATGGAATTGTAGAAGATGATGATACTGTGGAAGAACGTAATGGTGGTTTTGGCAGTACGACAAAATAAAAGCGAGTTATACCAAATTTTGGTATAACTTTATTTTTTGTGAATTATCTATAAATGTACGTAGAAATATGTTATAATACATGAAAATAGATAAAAAATAGGAGAAAGATATGATAGGCTATTATAATTACACAGTTATATTAACATATATGAGTCTTTTAAGTGCTTTGTTTGGAACACATTTAGCATTTCAAGGAAATACAGTTGGTGCTTTAACTTGTCTGTTATTATGTGGAGCTTTTGATTCTTTTGATGGTATAGTAGCACGTACAAAAAGAGGTAGAACTGAAGAGGAAAAGAAATTTGGAATTCAAATAGATTCATTAGTAGATATGTTTAGTTTTGGCATTTTTCCAGTGATTATTGGATATACAATTGGATTGAATACTTGGCTATGGTTTGTTGTTCTTGCTATATATACTATTTGTGCTGTAAGTAGGTTGGGATTTTTTAATGTTGTTGAGGAAATGCGACAAGAACAGACAACAGAAAAAAGAAAATATTATCAAGGATTACCTGTTACAAGTGTTTCTCTAATTCTTCCAGCAATTTATTTGTTAAAATATGTTTTTGGTGATTTGTTAGTATGTAGTATTTATGGTTGGATTATGGCTGTGATTGCTATTGCTTTTGTTATAGATTTTAAGATTATTAAACCAGGATTAAAAGGTATTTTATGTATGGTTGGAGTGGGAATACTTATTTTTATAGGATTGATATTATTATGATGAAGATATATAATCGTGATGGTAAAGAGCTTGAGTTTGATCAAGGACAAAATCGTTTGTTAAAAAAATTATATGGAAATTTATTAGGAAGATGTATACTTAAAGTATTAACCCTTCCTTTTATTACACACATTGGTGGTTGGTATATGAATAGTTCTTTTTCAAAAGGACGTATTTTACCATTTATTAAAAAAAATCATATTTGTATGGATGATTATGAAGATAAACAATATAAAAGTTATAATGATTTTTTTACAAGACGTATAAAAGAGGGCAAGAGGTGTATAGATTTAGATATTAATCATCTTATTTCACCAGCAGATTCTAAATTATCTTATTATTCTATTAATGAAAATACACAATTAATGATTAAAGATACAATATATTCTATAAAAGAACTTTTAAATGATGAAGAATTAGCGTTACAATATCAAGGTGGAGATTGCCTTGTTTTTAGATTGACTGTGGATGATTACCATCGCTATTGTTTTATTGATAGTGGAACAAAAGAAAAAGATTGTTATATACAAGGTATTTTTCACACAGTAAATCCTATTGCCAATGATTATTATCCAATTTATAAACAGAATTCACGCTCATATTCTCTATTACATACAGAGCATTTTGGAGATGTTATTTATATGGAAGTTGGAGCTATGATGGTTGGTAAGATATGTAATCATTCTATGTCTTCTTATCAAAAAGGAGATGAAAAGGGATATTTTGAGTTTGGTGGTTCAACAATAGTTGTTTTATTAAAAAAAGATCAAGTCATAATAGACCAAGATATTATTGAAAATTCAAAGAAATATTGTGAAACAAAAGTTCTTATGGGTGAAAAAATAGGTGTCAAAAAGCATAGTTTATGATAAAATAGTCAAGCATGGATAAAGGAGGAAATAATATGGTCAAAATTATTGCTATAACAAATCAAAAAGGTGGAGTTGGAAAAACAACAACAAGTGTTAACTTAAGTGCTGCTTTAGCTTACTTAGGGAAAAAAGTATTACTTATTGACATTGATCCTCAAGCAAATGCGACACAAGGTATAGGAATTAATCGTAGTCAATTAGACTTGACTGTGTATGATGCAATAACTCAAGGAACTTCTATGAAAGATATTGTTTTACATAGTGATGTTAAAAATTTAGATGTCATTCCAGCAAATATAGACTTGGCAGGAGTAGAAATCGAATTATCACAAGTGAAAACAGGAAGAGAACAAAGATTAAAAAAAGCGTTAAAAGAAATACAAGACTTATATCATTATATTATTATTGATTGTCCTCCAGCATTAGGTTTATTAAATACAAATGCGCTTACTGCAGCAAACTCTGTATTAATACCAGTGCAATGTGAATATTATGCTTTGGAAGGATTAACACAATTATTGAATACGATTTTATTAACACAAAGTGTATTTAATGAGGATTTAACAATTGAAGGTGTCTTACTTACAATGTTAGACATGCGTACAAATTTAGGAATAGAAGTTTCACAAGAAGTAAGAAAGTATTTTAAAGAGAAAGTTTATGATACAGTTATTCCAAGAAATGTTAAATTATCAGAAGCACCATCAGAAGGATTAAATATATTTGATTATGATAGTCATTCAGAAGGGGCAAAAGCATATGCAAAACTTGCTAAGGAAGTGGTGAGACGTAATGGCAACAAGTAAAAAAACAAAAAAATTGGGAAAAGGTTTAGATGCAATTTTTAATGAAGCTTCACAAGGAGCAGATATTCAATCTATGATAAATGCTATTGAAAAGAAAGCTCCACAACTTTCTCAGGTGATGGTTGTGTTAAAAGATATTAGACCAAATCCATATCAACCAAGAAAGCATTTTGATGAGAGTAAATTAAATGAATTAGCACAATCTATTAAAGAACATGGAATTTTTCAACCGATTTTATTAAAAGAGGCTGTAAAGGGTTATGAAATTGTTGCAGGAGAAAGACGTTTTAGAGCTGCTCAGATTGTAGGGTTGGAAGAAGTACCAGCTATTATTGTTGAATTTACAGATCAACAAATGATGGAAATTGCATTATTAGAAAATATACAAAGAGAAGATTTGAATGCGATTGAAGAAGCACAAGCTTATCAATCAATGATGAAAAAGTTAAAACTTACACAAGAAGAATTATCTAAAAGAGTTGGGAAATCAAGAGCACATATAGCTAATACTGTAAGATTATTGAAAATGCCAAAACAATTACAAGAATATGTTTTAGATGGCACACTTACAATGGGGCATATTAAACCATTAATTACTATTGATGATAAAAAAGCAATAGAAGTTGCTCAAAAAGCAATTAAAGAAAACTTATCTGTACGAGCAGTAGAAGATATAGTTAAGGGAATTAAGCTTCAAGATGCTAAAAAAGCTAAACCAAAGATTGAAAAACCTAAGGAATATGTTTATGTTGAAGGTTTATTACGTAAAAAGTATCGTACAAAAATTAAAGTTGATGAAAAAGCAATTACTATTAAATATACAAATACAGATGATTTGAATAGAATATTAGAATTAATGGGAGTTATAGAAGAAAGTTAAATCCAGATGAATCTGGATTTTTTGTTTGATTCAATAAATAATTTTAATAAAATGGATTTTTTCTCCATACAATGTAGTATTTAAAACTATTTATTGTTGACAAGCTTATGTCTATTTGATAATGTTAAGATAAAGAGAATATAAAAATTGAGGAGAAATTTGTATGAAAATTATTACTGATTCAGGATCACTTTATTCACCAGAAGAAGGTAAAAAAATAGGAATTGAAGTTTTGCCATTGCATGTTATTGCAGATAAAAAGAGTTATAAAGAATTTGTAGATATTCAAAGTCATGAATTTTTAGAAATTGTGAAAGCAGGGCATATACCAACTTCATCACAGCCACCAATTGGAGAAACATTGGAACTTTTTGAAAAGTATGCTGATGAAGAAGTGTTAGTTATTAATATGGCAGATGGATTATCTGGTACATATCAAAGTACAATGGCAGCAAAACAAAGTATGGAACATAATGAAAATATACATGTGATTAATTCTATGACATTGTGTGGTCCTCAAAAGTATTTGGTTGATAAAGCAATACAATTAAAAGAAAAAGGATTAGCCATAGAAAATATTATGAAGGAAATACATAAGAGCATTGCTTCAGAACAATCTTTCTTAATCCCACAAGATTTTGATTTCTTAAAAAGAGGTGGACGTTTAACACCATTAGCAGCAACAATTGGTGGAATGTTAAAAATTATACCTGTTATGACTAAAACAAAAGATGGAAAAAGATTAGAAAAATTTACTATGAAAAAGACTTTAAAAGGAGCTATTAAAGAAATTATTAAGTATTTTCAAACAATGGAAGTCAATGAAAATTATAGAATATATGTTAGTCATGCAGGTGTTTTAGAACAAGCAGAAGCTGTTATTGAACAAATTCAAAAGTGTTTTGAAAAAGTAAAAATAGAATTATTAGAGTTATCTCCTGCTTTTATTGCTCAAGGTGGACCTGGTTGTATAGCAATTCAAGCAATTAGAATGTAAATGGTTATGAAAATAACCATTTTTCAATTTTTGAAAGAATAATAAAAAATAACTGAAAATTATATATAATAAATAAAAAAGGAGGAATAAAAATGAGTTTTCCAAAAGGATTTTATTGGGGTGGAGCAACTGCTGCTAATCAATTAGAAGGCGGATGGCAAGAAGGTGGAAAAGGAATTTCTTGTCCTGATATTTGTACAGGTGGGACTGCTACAAGAAGTAAAAGAATTACACCTGATTTAGAAGAAGGTGTTTTTTATCCTTCACATGATGCTATTGATCATTACCATAGATATAAGGAAGATATAGCATTATTTGCTGAAATGGGATTTAAAATGTATCGTTTTTCTATTGCATGGACACGTATTTTTCCAAATGGTGATGAGAAAGAACCTAATGAAGCCGGTTTAAAATTTTATGAAGATTTAATTGATGAATGTTTAAAGTATAATATTGAACCATTAATTACAATTTCACATTATGAAGTACCATTTGCATTAACAAAAAAATGGAATGCATGGACAGATAGAAGAATGATTAATTGTTATTTGAATTTCTGTAAAGCTATTTTCACACGTTATAAAGGTAAGGTTAAATACTGGTTAACATTTAATGAAATTAATAGTGCGACAACATCAATGGGAGCATTTTTAGGACAAGGAATTTTAAATGAAATTAAAACAATGGACTTTATGAGTCAAGTTGATGTACCAAATAACCGTTTTCAAGGTTTGCATCATCAATTCTTAGCAAGTGCTTTAGCTGTAAAAATGGCACATGAAATAGATCCAAACTATCAAGTTGGATGTATGCAGATTATGGCAACAAGTTATGCTTTAACATGTCAGCCAGCAGATCAAATAGAAAACCAAAAAAAGGGTCATTTAATGAATTGGTTTTGTAGTGATGTGCAATGTCGTGGAAAATATCCAAATTATATGAATAGATATTTTAAAGAAAATAATATCACTATTATCAAAGAAGCTGGAGATGACGAAATATTAGCAGCTGGACCTGTAGATTTCTATACATGTTCATATTATATGTCAAATTGCCAAACAGCAGATGTTGAAAAACAAATTGCAGGAAAGGGAAATATTTTAGGTGGTGTTTCTAATCCTTATTTAAAAGCAAGTGATTGGGGATGGCAAATAGATCCAGAGGGATTACGTTTCTCATTAAATGAAATTTGGGATCGTTATCAATTACCAATATTTGTTGTTGAAAATGGATTAGGTGCTTATGATAAAATAGATGAAGATGGAAAGGTTAGAGATGATTATCGTGTTGATTATTTGAGAAGTCATATCCAACAAATGCATGAGGCTGTTTTAGATGGAGTTGATTTAAGAGGATATACACCTTGGGGATGTATAGATTTAGTATCTGCTTCAACAGGAGAGATGGCAAAAAGATATGGATTTATTTTTGTAGAAAGATATGATGATGGAACTGGTGATTTTTCAAGAAGAAGAAAAGAGTCATTCTATTGGTATCAAAAAGTGATTCAAACAAATGGAGAAGATTTAGATTAAAATACAGGAGGATAAACTTCTGTATTTTTTTAATATTTGAATATTTAAAAACATTTAATTTATGATAATAATAAAATCTTTTCATCTTTCTTTTCTTTTTGTATACTTATAAAAAGGGTGATTTTTATGAAAAAAGAAATGTTAGAAGCATTGAAAGCATCTATACCAGTTATGATGGGATATATTGTATTAGGGATGGCTTTTGGAATTCTTTTGGAAAGTAAAGGATATAATTGGATTTACGCATTATTAATGAGTGTTTTCATTTATGCTGGAAGTATGCAATTTGTAGCTATTCAATTACTAACAACAGGAGCAACTTTTATACATGCTGCTATGATGACATTATTGATTAATGCTAGACATTTAGTATATGGATTATCTATGCTTAAAAAATTTAATAACTTTAAAAAGTTGAAATCTTATATGATTTTTTCATTAACAGATGAAACTTATTCTTTATTAGTAGGTGTGAAAACGCCAAAAGAGTGTAACGAAAATTGGTTTTATTTTTTTATATCATTTTTTAATCAATGCTATTGGATAATTGGAAGTTTAATAGGTTCGTTAATAGGTTCATTATTAACAATCAATACAACAGGACTAGATTTTGCTATGACAGCATTATTTATTGTTATTGTATTAGAACAATTATTAACATCTTCAAAGCATCATTATACTTATTTAGGTTTTATTATAAGTTTGGTATGTTTGATGATATTTGGAAAAGATGCTTTTTTGATACCTGCAATGATTGGAATTATTATGGGTTTATCTTTCATGTATAAAGGAGAACAAGAACATGTATGAGTATATTATGATAGGAATAATAGCAATAATCACTTTTTTAACACGTGCTTTGCCATTTCTTATTTTTAAAGATAAAAGTAATTCTTTTATTGAATATTTAGGAGAAGTTCTTCCATATGCAATTATGGCTATGCTTGTAGTTTATTGTTTAAAAGATATTTCTTTATTAACAGGAAATCATGGAATATGCGAAATCATAGGAGTTTTTAGTGTTATTCTTATATATTTATATAAAAGAAATACATTATTATCTATTTTTGTAGGAACTATAATTTATATGATTTGTGTACAGGTTATATTTATTTAAAGGAGGTTTTATAATGAGAGAAACTATGAAATATGATACAAATCGTTATCAATTAAGAGAATATGTATTAGAAAGAATGTTAGAAATTATTCAACAACAAAAATATAGTGTTAAAGGTGGAACAGTTTTTTATGGAGATTCTTTAACTCAATATTTTGATTTAGAAAAATATATGGATTGTATTCCACTTAAATATAACTGTGGAATTGCAGGAATAACATCGGATATTTTATTACATTTTATAGATGAAGGGGTATTAAAATATGAGCCAAAGCAAGTTTTTTTAATGATTGGAACGAATGATTTAGGAGATACTATTATGGCAAGTCCAAGAGATATTGCATTAAATGTGAAAGAAATGATTGAGATTATTCATTATAATTTACCAGAATGTAAAATTTATTTAGTGAGTTGTATTCCTTGTTTAGAAAAAATTCATGGTTATAAAGCCATGAAAAAAGGGATAAGAAGTAATGATATATTAAAAATGATCTTTAAAGAATATAAACATATTATTCCTTATAAATATGTATCTTTCATTAATGTTTATCCAGCATTGTGTAATAAAAAAGGAGAACCTATAGAAAGTTATTATCAAGATGGTTTACATATTAATGATGAAGGATATCTTCATTATTCACAAGCAATAAAGAAATATCTTTAGGAGGAAAATTATGCAACAATATTATGAGATACCAACATCAAAAGGCATAATGAGAGGCTTTTTCCATAAACCTTGTTTAGAAAGTTTTCCTGTATGTATTATCTTTCATGGTTTTACAGGGTGTAATACAGGTACAAAGTTTTCGTACACACAAATATCTCGATTATTAGAAAAAAGTGGAATAGGAACAATTCGTATGGATTTTCTAGGGAGTGGAGAATCAGATCTCAATTTTAAAGATATGACTTTTGATGATGAACTTTTATCTGCAATCATTATTCTAAAAGAGGTACTGAGTTTAACTTCAACAAAAGAAGTTTATTTACTTGGACATTCAATGGGAGGAGTCATAGCAAGTGAATTGGCTAAGATATATCCTCATCAAATAAAAAAAATGTGTTTATGGGCACCTGCATTTAATCTTCCTAATGCTATTGAATATTTAAAAGGAAATGTTAAGGAAGCTCAAACATATGATCATAGTGGATTTGAAATATCACATCAATTTGTGGAAGAAATAATAACAAAAGATTTTTATAAAGATTTGAATATATATCAAAATAAATTAATGATTATACATGGAACAAATGATCAAACAGTTCCTTTTGAAATATCTCAAAAATATTTAAAAGAATTTTATAATCCTATTTTTAATCCTATAAAAGATGCGACACATAATTATGATACTTTGTTGCATATTCAAGAAGTTATTCAATTAACATATGATTTTTTTGTCAAATAAAATAATCTTAAAAGATATAAATTTGTATACTTTATTATAATCTTAACTTTCTTCTAGATTTTGTTATATAAGTTAAAAGATAAAATTCCTTTGATTATATCAATAATAATTTATTATTGTGTTTTGACATAATTGTGATATAATCTAAAAGTTGAAAAGGAGTGCGAAGTATGAATATTAGAAATATTGCAATTATTGCACATGTTGATCATGGAAAAACAACTTTAGTTGATCAATTATTAAAATTATCTGGTACATTAAAGGATAATGAGCAAATTGCTGAAAGAGCAATGGATTCTAATGCCTTAGAAAGAGAAAGAGGTATTACAATCTTAGCCAAAAATACAGCTATTAATTATAAAGATTATAGAATTAATATTATGGATACACCAGGTCATGCTGATTTTGGTGGAGAAGTAGAACGTATCATGAATATGGTTGATGGGGTTTTGCTTGTTGTTGATGCTTATGAAGGAACAATGCCACAAACACGTTTTGTTTTAAAGAAAGCTTTAGAAGCAAAAGTAAAACCAATTGTTGTTATTAATAAAGTTGATAGACCTGTCGTAAGAATTGATGAGGTTATGGATGAAGTTCTTGAGTTATTTATGGAATTAGGAGCAGATGATAATCAATTAGATTTTCCAACTGTTTTTGTTTCAGCATTACAAGGAACATCTAGTTTAGACTCTGATATAGCAACTCAAGTTCCAAATATGGATTGTTTGTTTGATATGATTATTAAGGAAATACCTGAACCATTAGTTGATGAAGAAGGTGGATTGCAATTCCAACCTGCTTTATTAGATTATAATGATTATGTTGGACGTATTGGAATTGGACGTATTCAAAGAGGAAAGGTTCGTGTAAATGAATCAGTTGTTTGTTTACGTGCTGATGGAACAAAAACACAATTCAGAATTCAAAAGTTATTTGGTTTTATAGGATTACATAGAGTAGAAGTTGAAGAAGCGGGAGCAGGAGATATTGTTGCGATTGCAGGACTTGCAGATATTGGTGTTGGAGAAACTGTTTGTGCATTAGGAAATGAAGAACCACTACCATTGTTACATGTTGATGAACCAACAATTCAAATGGTTTTTGGAACAAATACTTCACCATTTGCAGGAAAAGAAGGTAAATTTGTAACTGCTAGTAAGGTTGAGGAAAGATTATTTAGAGAAACAAATAGGGATGTTTCTTTAAAGATTGAAAGAATTCCTAATAGTGAGGAATGGATTGTTTCTGGACGTGGAGAATTACATTTATCTATATTAATTGAAAATATGCGAAGAGAAGGATTTGAACTTCAAGTTTCAAAACCAAAAGTTATTGTTAAAGAAATGAATGATATTAAATGTGAACCTTATGAAGAAGTCTTTATTGAAGCACCTGATGAATGTATAGGAAGTGTTATTGAATCATTAGGATTTAGACATGGAACATTAGAAAATATGGATTCAAATGATGGTATGACAAAAGTACATTATACAATTCCATCACGTGGTTTGATAGGATTTATGACAAACTTTTTGACAATGACAAAGGGATATGGAATTATTAATCATTCATTTTTAGAATATCGCCCAATGGAGGGAGATACTGTTGGTGAAAGACAATTAGGTGTTTTAATATCTATTGATAATGGACAAACCACAGCATATGCCTTAGGTGGTGTAGAAGATCGTGGTGTTATGTTTGTTGGACCAGGAGTAGAGGTTTATGAAGGAATGATAGTAGGAGAACATAGCCGAGATAATGATTTGGTAGTTAATGTTACAAAAGGAAAACAATTAACAAATACACGTTCTTCTACAAAGGATTCAACAGTTGTTTTGAAAAAACCAAGAGTTTTTAATTTGGAAGCATGTCTTGATTATATTAATGATGATGAATTGGTAGAAGTTACACCTCAATCTATTCGATTAAGAAAACGTCTATTAACTGAAATGGAAAGAAGAAAAGCATTTACAAAGAAATAAGGAGAGGGAAATTATGAAAAAATTAGAAGGATTTGAACAAATAGGATTTGTAGTTAATAAAGAGCATCATGTTGCATATGGAATGATTGATGGATATAAATATTTAGTTAATTTCTTATCTAGTCAAAAACAATATTCTATTATGTTGACTGTTCATGGGGATAATGAAGATATATTAACAACATATTTAACTTCATTAGAACAAAATCCAATAATTAATTGGTCATTTTATCGTAATCAATCAATGGTTATTAATGTTAAAAATACAAATGAATTAACAGTTACAGATTTAGAATCATTAATGAAAGATATATCAGCATTCTGTCATACAAATAGATATGTTCAAAGTTGTCCACAATGTCAAGAAGAAAAGTCTGTTGATGTATGTAGTGTGAATGGAGAAAATATTTTAATCTGTCCAGAATGCTTTGAAAAAATAACAGTGAATCAACCAGTAGAGAAATCAGTTAATCTACCAATGGGAATATTAGGAGCATTTGTTGGTTCTCTTATAGGTGTAGCTGTTTGGGTTATTATTTATAAATTAGGTTATGTAGCAGGAATTACTGGTTTTGTTATGTCTGTATGTTGTTTTAAAGGATATGAGTTATTAGGAGGACGTATAGATAAAAAAGGTGTTTATATTGCTCTTGCTATTGCCATAGTTATGTTAGCTTTTGCTGAAATGATTGCTATTGGATTAGAAATCCATTCAGTAATGAATGAATATTATTCTTTGAGTATGATGGAATCATTCTCTCTTATACCAACATTTTTAAAAGATGGAGAAGTTGTTTTTGGAGTAGTAAAAGATTTATTATCAGGATATGTATTAATGGGTGTTGCTAGTTTTTCTTATATTAGAAATATTCATCATATGACAAATACAAGTGGAGTAAATCAAAGAATTGGGTAATGACATTTATTGATAAAAAAAGTGGTTAATATAAAAATATTAACAACAAATACAAATAAAAAAAGAAAAAATTATAGTTATTTTCTAAAAAATGGAAAAAAATTTGAGTTTATGATAAAAAAATGCTATATTATTTGACATAAATGCAAGAGATATCTTGATTAAGATAGCGCTTTCATTTATAATGTAATTAAGGAGGACATATAGTGAAATTAAAATTACAAGTACAATTTAATAATAAAAACGTTGAAGCAACAGAAATTGAAAAATTCGTTAAAGAGGATGTGAAATCAAAAGGTGTTAAAATTAACACTATTGATACATTAGAGGTTTACTATAAACCAGAAGATTCTTCAGTATATTATGTCGCTACAACAAAAACAGGCGAAGTTGTAGGTAATAAAGAACCTTTATTTATCGCTTAATCTTTAGTATTACTATAAAAATATACCCAAAAATGAAACTGGACACTTTTTATAAAGTGTCCATGTTTTTATATACTTAAAATTATATAAATGCTTTCTAGAAAAACAATGAATATCAATAAATTTTATGATATACTAAAATCAATCAGTAGGAGGTTTTTTATGAAGAAATTAAGCATTTTCATTTTTATGATTTTATTATTGGTAGGTTGTTCTTCAAATCGACAAGAAGAAACTATAATGGTAACACGTGATAATATATTATATGCCTTATATAATCAAAGTGGGAAAAAACTCACAACATATCAATATAAAACATTTGAAGAAGTTGAAGAAACAGGATATATTGTTACAAATAAAGATGATCAAAAAGGATTTATTTCTTTAAATGGAAAAGAAATTATTCCTTTTGGAGAGTATGAAACTTTAGAAGCGACAGATCATATGTTATATGCTACTAAGAAAGTAGATAAGCCTAAAGAAGAGAAAGAAACTAAAAAAGAAGACAAAAAAAAGAAAGAAGATAAAAAGAAGAAAGACAAAAAGAAAGATAAGAAAAAGGATGATAAAAAAGAGAAAAAGGAAACATTTGTTCATGAAAATTTATATGTTTTAAATAAAGATGGAGAAGTCTTATATTCAGCAAGTCAAGATGTTGGTATTTGTAAAAGTGAATTGCCAATTATTCAAACAAAAGATGAATATATGGTTTTATATAAAGATGGAGAAGTTTTAGAAAAAACAAAGGATGAAATGACATTTGCACAACGTTATCATCAATCTCCATGTATCATAATTGGATATAAAGATTACTCAGTTTTATATGATTTTATTAAAAATGAAGAAGAAGCAAAAACAACAAAGATTGAAAAAAGTGGTCAATTTCACATAGCTGCTTTAGAAGAAAGTTTAAATAAAGGTATTGTTCTTTATGATGATGATGAAAATTGTATGATTTATGTGGATAGAGAAAATCAATCTATGGATGAACATATTGTTGATATAGAAAAGATTTATTATGATGAAAAGAATAATATTGTTATAGAACAAGGGCAAACTATATATGTATATATGCCAGGTAAAAAATTGAAAGAAATGAATTCTTATTATTTATCAGGAAGTTATTATTTGGATCGTTCATATGTTATTTATGGACCTCATGGTGTATATAAAGATGAAAAGCTAAAAGGAGAATTAAAAAATTGCCAACTTTACCCATCACCTTGTCTTATTCAATCTGAGATATTCCCTGTATATGTTAAAAATAAGGGATTTCAATATTACAATTTTGACAATAAAAAAGTTTTAGAACCAGTTTATTTAGATGCTGAACCTTTTGATGTCAATGCACGTGCGATTGTTAAAGAGAAAGAAAATGGTTATTCATTAATTAGTGATAATGGAAATACTATTACAAAAGAATATTATGAAAATATAAAGTACATTGGTAGTTCATATTATGCTGTTTATAATAAGGAAGGTAGATTTGGGATTATAGATACAGAGGGTCAAATGATTTTTCCAATAGAGTATACATCAATGTCAGAGAATCCAATTGTTACATTCGAAGAAAGAGAGTATTTGATATTAGATAAAAATGGTAGAGGACATGTATATGATATACAAGATGATATGGAAGAAATTTTCTCGACTGAAGGAAAAATTGATTTTGATGAGAAGGGATTCTTTATTGTTGGAAATGAATATTTCACATTTGATGGAGAAAGATTGGAGTAAAGGAAATATATGATTGAATATATTATTATTTTATTTGTAAGTTTTATTACAATTATGTTTTTAACACAAGTTTTATTTTTTGAAATTTCAAGAAAGAAAATGATAGAAGCTCATAATTTGAATTGGTTTTTATCATTAGATAGACAATTTCATTATAATAGGACTGGATATATGGTTTTTGTATGTTTAGTTTGTTATTTTATATCTAGTCCAGAAAAATTATTTACAGTTAGATGGCTAATTTATTTTATTGTTTTTTTAGCATTAGGAATTATTGCAGATGTTATTGTTCAATATTTAACATTATTGTATGGCAAAAAAAGATGTCATAAACAGATTACAGATTCTCGTTTATTGAAGAATGAATTGGTTGAAATATCACAAACTATGAGTGAGGATATACCATATCAAGAAAGTGTTTCACAATATGATGATAAGGATATTCTCAATAAATATGTTGATTCAAGTTCACATTTAGCCTTTTTAACAGTTGATGGTGGAAATTATGTAAGAGATTATAATCACTTTACAGAAGCAACGTTTGTAGTTGAGCCTTATGGAGATATAGAGAAAACAAAAATGAAGCTTAGTGATTTACCAGTCAAAGTTACTAAATTAACACCAGTAGGTCAAATGCCATTTAAAGATCAAAAAATAGATGTTGTTATGTGTATGAATTCAAATTATGATAAATATGAAATTAGTCGTATATTAAAACAAGGTGGATATTTTTTAGTTCATCAAAATGGAACAGCTAACTATAAAGAGTTTTTGCAAATGTATATGCCTTTTGGAATGAAAGGTTCATGGGATGCTTATTCATGTGCGCAAACACTGGAAGAAATAGGAATGAGAATTATTGAAAAGTTTGAAGATTATGGAACAATTCGTTTTACAAGTGTTCAAGCAATACATAGTTATTTTAAAAAGGTTTCACCAGATTTAGCTGATATGAATAAATATCAAGCATTTTATTTAAATGCTTTAAAAACTATTAAGGAAAATCATTTTTATGAAATGACAACTCATAAGTTTCTTGTTGTTGCACAAAAGGGATAAAATATGTTTTTTTCTATTTATATTTGACATTATTGTAGGAATAAAACCATGATAAAAATAGCTTGAAATCAATAAATTTATAAGCAATAAAATTTATTGCAAAAAATATGGAAATGTATTTTTTATGTGGTATAATATTTATATAAATAATTTAAGGAGGAGTCTATAATGGCAGAAAAATTATCTTTTGTAGTTTCAGATCCAGTTGGATTACATGCTAGACCTGCAACTATCTTAGTAAACCAAGCTAGTAAGTTTACTAGTAATATTAAATTAATTTACAATGGTAAAGAAGTAAATCTTAAATCAATTATGGGTGTTATGTCTTTAGGTGTTCCTACTAAAGCAACAGTAGAAATCGTTGCTGAAGGTGAAGATGAAAAAGATGTAATCGCTTCAATTGCTAAAGTCATCAAAGAACAAAAAGTTGCTGAATAATAATGATAGCAAATGAAAAGAGACAATTTTGTCTCTTTTTTCTTTGTTTTATAAAAAGAATGTGTTATCAGATATTTAGATATTTATCTAAATATCTAAATATATACTTATGGGAGGATATAATGGGAGATGTTTTTAAAGCTTTGAGTGATCTGACACGTCGCAAGATATTAGAATTATTACAAAAAGAACCACTTAATGCTGGAGAAATAGCAAATTATTTTCAAATTACAAAACCTTCAATTTCTCATCACTTAGTTATTTTGAAGAATTGTGGACTCATCATTGATGAAAGAAAAGGACAGAATATTATATATAGTATTGATATGACTGTTTTACAAGATATGATGAAATGGTTTATGAATTTTATGGATAGGGGTGAAAGTGATAATGAAGAAAAAAGTATTTGATATTTTTATTTGGACAGTAACAGTTTTCTTTGTTTTGGGTATTTTCTTTTTACCTAATGAAGTTCCATTACATTGGAATATAAATTGGGAAATTGATCGTTATGGAAGCCGATATGAATTATTGATTATAGTATTAATGCCAATAATTATTTATTATGGAATGTTATTAACAAAAAAAATTGATCCAAAATTAAAAAGTATAAAGAAAAGAGAAAAAACATATGAATTAATTAGAAAACTTATATCATTTTTTTGTGTATTATTAGTTACATTCTTTTACTTTTTAATTATTTATCCAATTCATAATGCAACATTTATTATATGTTTATTATTAGGAGGATTGCTTATTTTTATTGGTAATTATATGCCTAAATTTCCTCAAAACTACTTTCTTGGTATTAGGACACCTTGGACATTAGCTAATGAAACAGTGTGGATACAAACACATAGAATAGGTGGTTACTTATATATGCTAGGAGGAATAGTTATTATTTTAGGAGGATTGTTTTCGCCAGTTGTAGGAAGCAGAGTTTTAATAGTAAGTATATTGATTGTTATATTATTAACAACATTCTACTCATATATTGAATATAAAAGATTGACTAAATAGTAATTAGTAGTATAATAATAATATAAATAATTTTAATAATTAAAATGAAAGAAGGGATATTATGTTAAAAATTGAACATTTAACAAAAACATATGATCAGTATAAAGCAGTAGATGATTTATCATTGCATATTGAAAGAGGAGAAATTTATGGATTTATTGGTCATAATGGCGCAGGAAAGACAACAACATTAAAGTCAATTGTGGGAATCTTACCATTTGATAATGGAGATATTATTATTAATGGGCAATCTATTAAAACAAATCCTATGGAATGTAAAAAGAATATGGCCTATATACCAGATAACCCAGATTTATATGAATATTTATCAGGTATTCAATATCTTAATTTTGTGGCAGATATTTATCATGTTTCAAAAAGTGATAGAGAAGCAAGGATTCATAAATATGCAACTATGTTAGAATTGGTTGATGATTTAGCTCAGCCTATTAGTGCATATTCTCATGGTATGAAACAGAAATTAGCTGTTATTGCGGCTTTTATACATGAACCACGTTTAATCATTATGGACGAACCTTTTGTAGGGCTTGATCCAAAAGCTTCTCATTTATTAAAACAAATGATGAGAGAACATTGTGATCAAGGTGGTGCAATATTCTTCTCAACTCATGTTTTAGAAGTTGCTGAGAAGTTATGTAATCGTATAGCAATTATTAAACAAGGGAAACTTGTTATTAGTGGACGTACCCAAGATGTTACTCAGAATGAATCTTTAGAAGATGTGTTCTTAGAATTGGAGAATGACAATGCTTAAAACATTAATTAAGTTAAGATTAAAAGGCATCTTTTTAAGACAAACAAGGAGTAGCAAAAAGGCTAAGAAAAATATTGGAAAAATAGTTTTAATGGTTGTTTTATTTGGGTATGTAGGTATAGTTTTTTTAGGAATGTTTGGAGCATTATTTTATTCAATTGTGGATGCTTTACATTTTATGAATATAGATGAATTATATTTCTCTGTTATGAGTATATTGATTATTATGTTCTGCTTTATTGGAAGTGTCTTTTTAACTCATCATGAAATTTATGAAGCAAAAGATAATGAGCTTCTATTATCAATGCCAATAAGTAATCGAGATATTTTATTAAGTCGTGTATTTACAATACTTATACTTAATTATGTTTATGAATTTTTAATTGCAGCACCAGCATTATTTGTATATATTGTTTCAGTTGGGATGAGTATTACTCAAATTATAATTTTTATGGGTGTTATTCTTACACTACCACTTTTTGTTCTTGCATTATCATGTTTATTTGGTTGGTTATTGGCACATATTTTAACAAAAGTTAGAATGAAAAATATAATTACAATTATTTTATATGTTGTGTTTATGTTTGCTTATTTTTATGCTATTAACTCTATTGAAGGATATATAGGTTGGTTAATTCAAAATGGTGAAAGTTTGATGCAATCCATTGAAAAAGGAGCATTTCCTATTTATCATTTAAGTATTGCTATTAGTCAAGGACATATTTTAAGTTTTATTATTTATCTTGTATGTGCTTTAGCACCATTTATTCTTGTTATATATTTATTATCAACAAATTTTATTAAACTTGCTACAACAAAACCAAAAGTCAAAAAGATTGTATATGAAGCAAAAGAAATGAAAACAAATTCTTTGAAAAAGGCATTATTAATCAGAGAAATTAAACATTTCACATCTAATGCTATGGTGATGTTAAATGGAGCAGTAGGTATTTTATTTTGTGTTATAGGAGCAATTGCCATTTTCGTCTATAAAGAAAAAATAGACTTTATATTATTACAAATACCAGAACTCAATGATATGATAGTACCTATTTTATGTTTAATAGGAATTGGAGTGAATTCAATGAATATGATTAGTGCATCTTCTATTTCTTTAGAAGGAAATAGATTATGGATTATTAAATCATTGCCTATTTCAACAAAAGATATTCTTATGATAAAACTTGGATTACATTTATTATTTTGTATACCTGCTGGTATTATTTTCTCATTAGCAACAGTCATTGTTTTTGAAGTTGGTATATTAGATGCTATTCTAATTATCATGGCACCAGTATTATTTACACTTTTTATAGATTTGTTAGGATTATTATTAAATTTATGGAAACCAAAATTTGATTGGGTTAATGAAACAGTCTGTGTGAAACAAAGTATGCCAGTCATGTTAACAATGTTTATATCAATGGGATTAGCATTTGTTATAGCAGCATGTTATATCTTTATGGGAGATTTCATACCATTAGATATTTATATGTATTTAATATTTATTATTTTTATTGTAGCCAATATCATTTTATATTATATGCTTAACACTTGGGGTATCAAAAGATTTGAACAATTATAAAAATAGTGGAATATTTGTTATTCCACTATTTTTTAAACTGAATAATTGTTTTAAATAAATCACCATCAAGTTGAACAAAGAAACGACCTCCTTGTAACTCTATAAAACTTTTAACAATTGCTAATCCTAATCCAGAGCCACTCGTATTTCTTGATCTATCTCCTTGAACAAATCTTTCAACAATTTCATTTTCATTAAATGTCATTTCATCTTTAGAAATATTTCTAAATGTAATATTGATATATTGTTCATCACTTTCAATTTGAATATAAACCCTTGTATTTTCTAAAGCATATTTACTAATATTAACAAATAAATTCTCAAAAATACGATAAGTTTTAGAACTATCTAAAGGACATGTCATTTTATCTTGTTCATATTGATAACGTACTGCTAATCCTTGAGCCATAAATTGCTCTTGATATTCTAACTCAACTTGTTTAATCATAGAAATAATATCTACATCAATAATATCCAGTCTGATATCACCACTACTTGCTTTACTGACTTCAAATAAATCATCAATTAAATTTTTAAGTCGTAAAGAATTTCTTTCTAAAATTTTTAAATATTCTATTCTTTGTTTTTCTTCAATATGATTATTTTTGAGAAGATCTACATAAGTAATAATAGATGTTAATGGAGTTTTTAAATCATGAGAAACATTAGAAATAAGTTCTGTTTTTGTACGTTGAGATTTCACTTCTTCATTAACTGCCTTTTCAAAGCCCTCTTTAATATGAGAAAATTCATATTTCAAAGGATTAAACATTCCAATATCTTCATTAATTTCATAATCAAACTGCCCATTAGATAATTGCTGTGTTGCTTTTAAAAGAACTTGGTAATCATTTTGTATTTCATTATATTTCTTTTTAAGAATAAAGAATATAATAAGAGAATAAATGATAAAGGCAAATAGTTCTCCAGCAACAAAGAATTGAGAAATAAAGATAAGAATAATAAAATTAAATATAACTATCTTTAAAATAATTTGATTTGCATTATCTTGAAAATCAAAATTCAATAATTTTAAAATATATTTTTTACTCTTTTGATAACTCCAATATAAAAGAGTATTTTCTTTAAAATATGCTTTTAATCCTTTGTTGATAAGATATTTTATCATATAAGCTAGAATAGCAAACCAAGTAAAGAAAATAAACCATATTCCTATATTTAAAATTGGAGTTAAATAAGGTTCCATATATCCAATGGCAAATGTTTCATAGAAATAAATAATATCTTCTGATATTGTTGCATGTATAATTGTAATAAGAACTTCTATAATCATACATAAAGAACTCACCCAAAAAATAGATAATATTCCAAATTTAATTTTTGAAATAAAATGTAAAAACTGATTTTCTTTAAGATATCGAAATGGTATAAGCAAAATAGTTAATATTGTAATGATTATTCCAAGTATTGCAAACGGAGTTATATAAATTTGAAATGGTATTAAATAATGATTATAATTATCTAAATAATTAGATAATTGATCATTCATAACTATTTCATGAGGAATAGCATAAGTAATCGTTAAGTTTTTGGGTGTTGTTAATGTTAATTCTGTATTATCATCAACATAAGTATCTACTAAATTAAAATCTAAATACGAATTAATGAGAGTATTCATATTCTGACTGTTAAAATGAATTGACATAATACCTTCATTATTAAATGAAATTTGGTAATAATATTTATATTTCTTTTGCAAATTTTTATTTTTATTGATATTTTTAATATCATTATTTGTATTTGAAAGTGTTTTATTTGTTTTTGTATCAGTAGCAAAGTATAAAATATTTTTTTCTTTTTTCAATTGTTCTTCTTTTTGATAAAAATCATTTATTTTTTTATCTTGTTGTTGTTGAAGATAAGGAGTTATTTGACCACCACTTATATGAAAATATTGAGAATATTCATTTTCATGATTACTTATATTTTTGTCAATAATATAGTCATAAAAGCGTGTATTATTCATGAAATAATTAATCATTAAATCATCATAATTTTTAGCTTTGGCATTAGATAAGATACTAGGATATAAGGACCATAAACCTATACTAGAAACTAATAAAACAATAATAATTATTATTGTTGAAATATATTTATTTTTTTTCATATTTTACCTACCTTGTTTTTCAATTTTATATCCAACACCCCAAACAACTTTTAAGTATTTAGGATTTTTTGGATCAATTTCAATTTTTTCTCTTAAATTACGAACATGAACCATAACTGTATCTGTATTAATAGCATCTTCTTTCCAAACACTTTCATAAATATTATCAGCAGAAAAAACTTTACCAGGATATTCCATAAGTAATTGTAAGATTTTAAACTCTATTGGGGTAACTTTGATAGTTTCACCTTCTACAGTTACTTGTTTAGTATCTAAATTAAGTTCCAATCCACCAACAATATAACAATTTTCTTGTTGTTGATTCATTAAACTTAAATAACGAGAATAACGACGTAATTGTGATGAAACACGAGCTAAAAGTTCCATGGGAACAAAAGGTTTTGTAACATAATCATCAGCTCCAATATTTAAACCAGTTATTTTATCAATATCTTCTGACTTCGCAGATAACATAATAATTGGAAAATCGTATTTTTCTCTTATTTTCATAGTCATTTGAATTCCATCCATAATAGGCATCATAATATCTACAATAGCTAAATGAATAGTTTTTTGAGATAGTATTTGTAAACCTACTTGTCCATTATGGGCTTTGAATACATGATAACCCTGATTTTTTAAATAAATTTCAATTGCATTACAAATTTCAATTTCATCTTCCACAACTAAAATATTATATTCCATATCAATCCCTCACTTTACTTTTCTATTATACTCAAACTATATGAGAAAAGTAGAGGAAAAAACGAAAGAAATTCTAAAGATTGTATGGAATTTCATGTTTATGAATTATTTTTTTATAAAAAACAATTCCAATTAAAGAAATGATACCAGTTATTATAAAAACAATAATTGAAAACATATAATTTTCTACCCCAATTGCATCACCTCCAATAGTACTTGTAATAATGGAAGGAATTCTTGCTATTGTGGTAATCAAAAGAAAGGTTTTTAATTTCATATCAGTGAGAGGAATAAAATAGGTTAATATATCTTTGGGAGTCCCTGGTATAAAAAATATAATAAATAAGATAATATTAAGATTTTCTTTGTTTTGTAAAAATTTCATTTCATTTATTTTATCTAAACCTATAAAACGTTTAATAAAATAAATTCCCCATTTTTTAACAAAATAATATATAAGGGTAGAACCAATAGCGCTCCCTAATAGACATATACATAGTCCACCTATTGGACCATATAAATATCCTGCCATAATTTCTACAATTTCACCTGGCAAAAAGACAAAAACAACTTGCAATGCCATAATACCAGCAAAAATAATTTGTCCTAATACCCCAAAATTTTGAAGCTGATGTCTTAATTTTTGAGGATTTTCAAATAAATTCATTAAGGGTTGATAACATATAATACAAACAATTCCCATAATGAATACACACACAATTAATAACTTTATTTCCTTTTGTCTCTCTTTAAGAAAGTTCATTTTCATCACTCCTGTCATCATATAAGAGTATGGACAATAAAAGAAAAAACTCTCATATGAAAAAAGAAAAGAAAAACAAAAGAAAAAAGAAGGAAATTATTTTTTCCCTTCTATAAAATAAGTGGCTTCCATATCTGCTGTACTTAATGCAAATGCAAGTGGAAACATTTCAAATGTAGCACCAACATTTCTTGCATCTTCATTTCCTGAAAAACCCATATGATAACGAATAGCAAATGCTTCTTCTCTAGTTAATCGCATATATCCACTAATCATATAAACACTTTTTTCACCATGTCCATAAGGTAATGTATCATTATATTCAAAAGTAGGTACTTGGATCCATTGTCCATTTTCTTTAACGTTTCTTGTTCCTTTTTTATAACAATTAATTTTGCATAAGTCATGTAATAAAGCAACAATCGCAATAGATTCCTCATTGTATGATAAATTATATATTTCTTTGACTCTATTTCGAGATAAGTAATCTTTTAAACAATCATAAACATTCAAACTATGCTCTAAAAGACCTCCTTCATAACTTCCATGAAAACGAGCACTTGCTGGAGCATCAAAAAAATCAGAATTTTTAGATAATAAAAATTCTAATAACTTTTCACTACCTTCTCGATGAATATTTTTTTTATAAATTTCAATAAATCTTTCTTTATTATTCATATAATCACATCCTTTTCATCATTATAACATAATTTAAAAAACAACTAAATTATTCATTATATTTTCATTTTTTTATTTTATTAATAGGAAGATTTTTATTTGTAATATATAAAATGTATCTAGCCTCAAAATAAAATTTATTTTTGATTATTTTAGGAACTCTCAGTATAATATTGGTTATATATTAGTTAAAAATGAGGATAAAATAGTATGAAAAAGTTAAAGACAAATGCTTTAAGGATACTTGATCAAGCAGGTATTACATATGATACACAAGAATATAGTTATGATGATAATCATTTGGGTGGAGAACATGTATTAAAGCAACTTGATTTAGATGAAAATGCTGTATATAAAACTTTGGTATTAAAAGGAACAAATGGATATTTGGTTTGTTGTATACCTGTATTAGAAGAAATAGATCTAAAGAAACTTGCTAAAGTGAGTGGGAATAAAAGTGTGGAGATGGTACATCAAAAAGACTTATTAAATTTAACAGGATATATACGTGGAGGATGTTCTCCAATAGGTATGAAGAAAATTTTTCCAACTTATATACAAGAAGATGTTATTTTACAAGATAAAATTGCATTAAGTGCTGGTAAAAGAGGTTTACAAATGATTATTCATTCCCAAGATTTAATAAATATAACAAAAGCTATATGTGTTAATGTTATTAGATGATTTGATGAAAAATGATAGTTGTTGGAAAATTATAGTTTTTATATAAATGGAAGAAAAGAAAGATAACTTTTATTTTTTGGAAACGTTTCCAAAATTTCAATTTTTTATGGTTTTCACGCTTAAGCTTTGTTATAATAATTTTAAGAGGTGAACTAAAAATGAATTATGAAGAAAAATATCAAAAGTGGGTTAGTAAGGAAGATTTAGATCCTACATTAAAAGCAGAATTATTAAGTATGGATGAAACTGCAAAAGAAGATGCATTTTATACTGATGTTGAATTTGGAACAGCAGGAATGCGTGGAATTTTAGGAGCAGGAACTAACAGATTGAATATATATGTTATTCAAAAAGCAAATGTTGGTTTTGCTAAATATATTGCTTCTTTACCTGAAGGAAAGGAAAAAGGTGTAGCAATCGGTTATGATAATAGAAATATGTCTTATCAATTTGCTATTGAAAGTGCTAAAGTTTTAGCAACTTATGGTATTAAATCATTTATTTTTGAAGCATTAAGACCAACTCCTGAGTTATCATTTGCAGTACGTTATTTAAAATGTGCTGGAGGTATTATGATTACTGCATCACATAATCCTAAGGAATACAATGGTTATAAGGTTTATGATGATACAGGATGCCAATTATTACCAGAAGCAGCTGATCAAGTTGTTCAATATGTTAATGAAGTGGAAGATGAATTAAATATAAAAGTATTAAGTGATGAAGAAGCTTATCCATATATGACTTGGATTGGAGAAGAGGTAGATGCAGCATATTATGAAGCTGTTAAAGGAATTGAAGTTAATCCAGGAATGGATAAAAATGATTTTAAACTTGTTTTTTCTCCACAACATGGTACTGCAAATATTCCAGTTAGAACAGTATTAAAAGATTTAGGATATGATGTTGTACCAGTATTGGCACAATGTGCACCAGATCCAAATTATACAAATACAAAATCACCAAACCCAGAAGTAGATGTTGCATATGAATTAGCTATTAAAAAAGCTAAAGAAGTAGATGCAGATGTTGTTGTTATTACAGATCCTGATGGAGATAGATTAGGTGTAGTTGCAAAACATGATGGTGAATATGTATTGATGAGTGGTAATCAATCTGCTGCTGTATATCTTGAATATATTTTAAGTCAAATGAAAGATAAAGGAACTTTACCTTCTAATGCTGTTATGTATAATACAATTGTTACATCTGATTTAGGTGAATTGGTTGCAAGAAGTTATGGAGTAGATGTTGAAAAAACATTGACTGGATTTAAATTTATTGGAGATAAGATTCGCAAATATGAAGCAACTCAAGAAAAAGTATTTGTATTTGGTTATGAGGAATCTTATGGATGTGTTATTAAGGATTTCGTAAGAGATAAAGATGCAGTACAAGCTGTTTTAACTGCTGCTGAAGCAGGAAATTATTATAAAAAACAAGGTAAAGATTTAATTGATGTTTTAAATGAATTATATGCTAAACATGGTACATTTAAAGAAAGTCAAATTGCTTTATCTAAAGCAGGGGCTGCTGGAGCTGCAAGAATTAAAGAAATTATGGATAATTTGAGAAAAGATGCACCTACTGAAATTGGTGGTGTAAAAGTTGTTGCTAGTGAAGATTATTCAGCAAGTGTAAGAGTAGAAGATGGTAAAGAATCAGTTATTGAATTACCAAAATCTAATGTATTAAAATATTATTTAGAGGATGGATCTTGGATTGCTGCTAGACCTAGTGGAACTGAACCAAAATGTAAATTCTATTTCTCAATTAAGGGTGTAGATGCTGCTGATGCTTCAAATAAGACAGAAGTATTCCAAAAAGATATGATGAATATTATTGGTGAATAATCAAATTTGAAAAGTATCTATATATTAAAGTAAGAGGTGGTGAAAACTATCTCTTTTTTTATTTATTAAGAATTTATCTTAATAAATAAAAAAGGATAAACTTATTAAAAAGTTTATCCTATAAATACTTATTTATGCTTATTTTGAACAACATGGCTTGTGTCTTAATTCTTTTAATGATTCCATAGCATAAATAGCTTTTTCTTTTAAACAACATTCTAATTGAGCTACTGTATTTACTGTTTGTTGAACTGATTCATTAACTTCAAGTAATTCTTCTATACAATTTGTCATACAAATAACCTTTTTCAATTTTTCAGCTTCACTATTTAAGATTTGAGCAAGAGCTGTTTCTTGCATTGAAACAGATTGTAAAATAGCTGTTAAAGCACATTTTTCATCTATACAATATTCTTCCATAACTTCACCTCCTTTCTCTTTTATAATATTCAAAGATTAAAAAACAGAAAACGATAAGTATCATATAAATATAGTAATAATTTAAAGTTGTAAGTCTAAATATTAACAATTAAAAAAATTATATAAATTGCTTATTTTTTCATGTAAAACATTACAAATTCTATTTTAAATCATGTATAATAAATATATGAAAACGATTTCAGATATAGGAGGTAAATAAATAATGAGTTTTCCTAGTGATTTTTTATGGGGTGGAGCTGTAGCTGCAAACCAATGTGAAGGTGCGTATTTAGAAGATGGAAAAGGTTTATCAGTACCTGATATGTTATTGGGTGGAGATGTTAATACACCAAGAACATTTTTACCAAAAACTGATCCTAATGCTTTTTATCCAAGTCATGAGGCAATAGATTTCTATCATCATTATAAAGAAGATATTGCATTATTTGCTGAAATGGGATGGAAAGTATTTAGATTATCTATTAACTGGGGACGTATTTTTCCTAATGGTGATGACGAAGAACCAAATGAAGCTGGTTTAGCATTTTATGATAAAGTGTTTGATGAATGTCATAAGCATGGAATGGAGCCATTAGTTACATTATGTCATTATGAAATTCCTTGGAATATTGTTACAAAATATAATGGATTCTCTGATAGAAGAGTTATTGATATGTTTGTAAAATATGCTACAACATGTTTTGAACGTTATAAAGATAAGGTTAAATATTGGTTGACTTTTAACGAAATTAATATTCCATGTATGGGTGAAGGTGGAATTGGTAATCTTTATGGTTTAGGGTTAATGGACCCAGATGATGTTAATGCAGACCATAGAATTCCATTAAATGAATTAAAATCAAATGATCAACTTACATTTGAAGCATTACATAATGAATTTGTTGCTAGTGCATTAACTGTTATTGAAGGACATAAAATTAATCCTGATTTTATGATTGGAAATATGATTGCACATACAACTCTTTATCCTTTAACACCAAATCCAAAGGATATTTTGGCAGCGTTTGATGAAGAAAATTTTAAAAATAATTTCTGTGGAGATGTTCAAGTACGTGGGGAATATCCATCATTTATTTTTAGATATTTTAAAGAACATGGTATTGATACTTCATTTATTACTGAAGAAGATAAGAAGATTATTAAAGAGGGTGTTGTTGATTTCTATACATTCTCATATTATATGTCTAATTGTGTAACTGTTGATGAAAATGCTGAAATGACAGCAGGAAATATGTCAAAAGGAGCTAAAAATCCATATTTAAAAGCTTCAGACTGGGGATGGCAAATTGATCCTGATGGATTGCGTTATACATTAAATGTCTTACATGATCGTTATCCACATACACCATTAATGATTGTAGAAAATGGTTTTGGAGCATTTGATAAAGTAGAAGAAGATGGTTCTATACATGACCAATATAGAATTGACTACTTTAAAGGTCATGTGAAAGCAATGAAGGAAGCGATTGAAGATGGAGTACCATTGATTGGCTATACAACATGGGGACCAATTGATTTAGTTTCAGCAGGAACTGGACAATATGCTAAACGTTATGGATTTATTTATGTTGATAGACATGATGATGGAACAGGAGATTTCTCTAGAAGCAAAAAGGATTCATTTTATTGGTATAAGAAAGTTATTGCTTCTAATGGAGAAGATTTGTAAGAATTATAAAACAGACTTCGTTGCAAAGTCTGTTTTTGAGTAAGATAGAAGGAGAAGTTTATGAGAAAAATTATTTTTTTAGATGTTGATGGAACATTAATTGATTATGAAGCAAAATTACCTGCATCAGCAGCAAAGGCGGTTGATGAAGCAAGAGCTAATGGACATAAGGTTTATATTTGTACAGGGTGTTCTAAAGCCGAAATCGCCCAAAGAAACTTATGTGATTTAGATGGAATGATTGGTGGAAATGGTGCATATGTAGAAGATAATGATCATGTTGTTATGCATCAAGGGCTTTCAAAAGAGGAAGTTAAACATATAGTTGACTGGTGTAATGAAAGACATTTAGGTTTTTATCTAGAAGCTAATAGTGGAATGTATTGTAATGATTATATGCTAGAACAAGGACCAGAAACAATGATTAAATATGCTCAAGGGAAAGGAGCAGATTTGACACAAGCAACAGTTTCAGCCAACAGTTTTGTGAATAGTTTTATTCATTTAAAAGGTGAAGAGTTATATCGTGAAGATGTTAATAAGATTAGTTTTATATTAAGTCAGTATCAAGATCATTTAGATTCTAAAAAAGAATTTCCAACTTTAGAAGCAAATACATGGGGAGGAAAAGGAGAATTAGCATTATTTGGTGATTTAGGACCAACAGGTATTACAAAAAAACATGCTATTGAGGTTTTATTAGATTACTTGGATGCTGATGTAAAAGATACTATTTCATTTGGAGATGCAAAAATAGACTTATCAATGTTTGAACTTTGTGCTTATAATGTTGCTATGGGAAATGGTGGAGAAGAGATTAAAGAAGCTGCTGATTATGTTACAACTGATGTTAATGATGATGGACTATATAATGCTTTTAAATATTTAAAATTAATATAATAAGAATTGTTTTGAATTCTTATCTTTAGAGAAAGGAATTGTCTTTAATGATATTTCCTTTTTTAATATAAAGAAAGTTTTGGAGAATTGTTTTTATGAAAATTTTACACTAAATTTACATATGTATCTTTTAAAATAAATATTGGAGATGATATATATTATGTACAAGATATTATTAGTGGAAGATGATAAAAATATTAGAGAAATTATTGTAAAGTATTTTTCAAAAAGAGACTTTATAGTCATAGAAGCAATAGATGGATATGAGGCTCTATCAAAAATAAGTTGCTCTATTGACTTGGTTCTTTTAGATATTATGATGACAGGTATAGATGGATTAGAAGTCTGTTATCAAATTAGATTAAAACATCAATGTCCAATTATTTTTATTAGTGCTTTATGTGATGAAGAAACACAATTAAAAGCATTTGAGTTGGGTGGAGATGATTATATATCAAAACCATTTTTACCTTCTGTATTATATGCTAAGTGTGTGGCTATATGTAAAAGACAATATCAAAATCAAATGAACATTAAACAATTTCATGATTTATCTATTGATTATACAACTCATCAAGTATGGGTTCAAAATAAAGAAATTCATCTTGCTTACAAAGAATATCTGTTATTAGAATATCTTACAAAAAATCCATATCGTTTATTAGAAAGAGAACAAATTTTAGATGTTATTTGGGGATATGATTATTATGGTGATTGTAGAGCTGTTGATACATACATTAAAAAAGTCAGACAGAAAATAGCTCCTTGTCAGTATATTCATACAGTTTTTAAGGTAGGTTATGTGTTTAGAGATGGTGAAAACAATGAAAAAGATATTTAAAATAACATTATTTAAAAAAATATTTATAATTATATTTTTAGGGCTATTATGTGTTGAGGGTTTTCATGTTTATTTAGATTTTCAAGAAACAGCAAGATCAGTAGCGGAAAGTTATATGACAGATTTAACAATTGATAAATTATTAGAATTAAATTATCAATTAACTAATAAATATAAAGAAGTTGAAGATAGTCAATTTATTAATTTGGTTAAAAATACATTTCATGAATCACCAGGCTATAATGCAGTTGTGAATGCAAATAATGAAATTGTATATAATGATTTTTTATCCTATGAAACAAATCAACATATATTACTAACAAATAAAAAAGATGCTGAAGATGTTGAGATGATACAATTAGATCAATTATATAATCACCAAATTCAACAACTCAATAAGTATATAAGACAATCATATCAAGAAGATAATTGTAAAAAATTTACAGTATACTTATCAAAATCCCAAGATAAAATAACATATTTAAAAATAAATCAATTAGAATTAATAAATTTAGAAAGTCATTTGATAAAAGAATATTCCTTAAATGAATATATTTCAGAAGAATTAAATTATAATCATACATTATCAACAGGAGATGCGTATTTACTTGATTATGAGGATATAAAACAAAAATCTAGAAAAATTATAAAAAAACAATTAAAATCTCATAATCATGGATATAGTGGAAAAGTAAATGCTGATTATTACTTAGATGGTAATAATTTATATATTATATCAGCTATATATGATCAATATCCAAAACAAACAAATCAAACAGTAGGACTTATAAAAATAGATTATGTTTATCATAGTGAAGGTATTTTTATGGATATTTTTGAAACAACAATACTGGCTAAACAGAAAGTTTATATATTAGCATTTATGATGACATTATTTATAAGTATTATTATTTCCTATATGTTAACAAGACGTATTAAGAAGATTGATCAAAGCACTCAACAAATAACAAATAATAATTTTAATATTAAATTAAATGAAAAACCAAATGATGAACTAGGAACTTTATCTAAAAATATCAATATTATGAGCCAACAATTAAAATCAACAATAGAACAATTAAATCAAGAAATTGCTAAAGTTAAGGAATTAGAATCACTAAGAAAAGATTTTGTTAATCAATTTACTCATGAAATGAAAACACCATTAGGAATTATTAATGGATATAGTGAATTAATAGATGAAACTGATAATGAGGAAGATATTAATAGATATTTAGATATTATTCATAAAGAGACAACAAAAATTAATCAACTTATTCAATCTATGCTTAATTTATCAAGGTTAGAATCTGGAAAAGTAGAATTACATAGAGAGAATATTGATTTAGAGGATTTGGTTACAGAGATTATAGATGAATATGAAATTTTATTAATGAAGAAAAATGTTAAAATCCAAATGAATGTTATAGATAAGAATATCAATGCTGATAAAAAGCAATTATCTATTGTTATTCATAATTTTATTAATAATGCTATTAAACATGTTGCTATAAATGGAAGGATTATTATTAAAATGAATAAAGGTCTTTATGTTTATAATGATGGAGAAAAAATTTTAGCAGATCAATTCAATCATATTTGGTATACATTTGTAACATATGATCAACAAGGAAGTGGTTTAGGACTTGCTATTTGTAAATCCATTTTAGAATTACATGAGTTTAACTTTGGCGTTGAAAATAAGGATAATGGTGTAGAGTTTTATTTTTATGAATAATGTATTGGAATTATTGAAACAACTATATTTTTTCATGAATATATATGTCAATATATGAAATAATATATTTAAAATTGATATTTTATGTTGATTGATAGGACATTTATTCTTGAAAGACAGGAAATTGTCAATTATAATGTAGATAATAGTTGGAGGATTTTAAAATGCATAAATTTATGAGTATTGTTACACCATATATATTAGTAGGAGTTATTTTGGCTATTCATTTTGTTGATTTTTCATACAATGAAATAGTTCAGTCATGTTTGTTAGGAGTATTGATAGGAACTTGGTTTTTAAATCTTAAAAAGACAGAAGGAACAAAGGGGATTCTTATTGGATTAATGATAACATTTATCTTATTAGTAGTAGGAGGTATTGTTTCATTTATTTACTTATATGATATTCTTGCTTCATTAATGCTTTGCTCAATATTACAATTATTTGCTTTATATATTGTTTCAAAAAATAAACCTAAATTAACAATGTCTTATAAATACTCATATAAAAATAAGAGAAAAAGATATTTTTAAAAAAGAAATCGCCCATAGTATATGGACGATTTTTTAAAATTCAACACCTTTAGATATATGTAAGTAATAAACAATTGCTTGAATATCTTGCTTATACATCTTTTTTAAAACTTTTTGATAATATTGTAATTGAACTTTATGTTTTTTGATAAGAGCATCTTCTGAATTTTTAAGACTTATACGATCAGTTTTATAATCTAAGACATAGACTTGGTTTTGATAAATGAAAACTAAGTCAAAAATTCCATGAACAATTTGATCTCTTTGTTGATCATAGAAAGAGAATTTTTTTTCTTTGTATATATGACTAGCTTGAGAAATCATTTGGTAGTAAGGACTATCAATGAAGTTTTGAATTTTTTGTTTATAACTTTTTAAAATATCTATGTCATTTTCATTACAAAGTTTATGATGATAAAGCTGTTCAATGCAATTATCAATATTATCTTGTTTAAATGATAACGTACTCATTAATAAATGAATAAGAGTTCCTTTATCAGTTGCAGAAATAGTTGATGTTTCATCATTTGTAGTCAAATAAACAAAATGGTCCTCTTCTAATTCTTGAAGCTTTGTAACAGCAATTGTTTCTGTTTTTTCTATATCATATGGATATACAAATGAATCATAATAACTTTGTAAAGAATCATCAATTATTTGTGTTTCTTTTTGTATTTTTGGAATATGCTCAGTAATAGATTGATCATGAGTTATAGAAAGTGAAAACATAGCATGTTCAGTAGAATCAAAACATAAAGTTTTATCAAAGTGATATGACTCTAATAATTGAGCATTTTCTTTTAAAGCATCAATCTTTAAACATTGTTGAATAATATGTGGATGTCTTAATATAGCTGATAATATCCAAGTTAAGTAATTATTTGTCTTTCTAAGTCTTTCATATAATAAAATATTTTGAGCTCCTTGACGATGAAAAATATCAGGACTTTCATTAACTAATAATTTTTGTTGAAGATCAGCAATCTCATCTATACTTTTTAAAACACCTGTTAATATAAGTTTTTCAGATGCGCGTGTTAAGGCTACATAAAGAATACGCATTTCTTCATTGATAGATTCATCTAATTGATGTCTTGCGATCATATTACGATATGGATTTTCATATTCCACGATCATATCATGATCTTTACGAATACGTGGTTTTAATGCAATCCCTAATTGTTTATCAATCATTAAACGCTCTTTACTATCTTGAGTATTAAATTGCTTATGCATATTACATACAAAAACAATAGGGAACTCTAGCCCTTTAGATTTATGAATTGTCATAAATTCAACAACATCATCATTTCCAGAAGAGGAATATGCTGGAGCATAATCAGTTGAATTCTCTAAAGCATCTATAAGATTGTCTAAATAAGGAGTTGTTTCTTGCATTTGTTGAATAATTTCATAAAATAATTCAAGATTAGCTTTTCTTTGTTGACCATTAATCAATCGAGATACAAATAAACGATAATCTGTGATACTATCAATCTTTAAAATAAGGTCATAAGGTGAATGACATAAAGCATATTCTTTTAATTGTTCAAAAATATCCAAAAAGTTTTGAATTTGTTTATTTTCTGATTGTTTTAAAGTTTCATATAATGACGTCTTTTTATTATTTATTCTTATTTGTGCAATAGTTTCCATATCAATATAGCTACATGTATAAGGTTGTCTTAAAACACTTAATAATGCTACATCATCATAAGGATTAAGAATACATTTTAAGAAAGATAACATATTGATAACTTCATTTGAAGACATCAGTCCTTGAGATAAAACAATATGATTGGGAATATGATAACTATCAAATACTTTTTTAAAAGTTAAAAATGAAACAGTAGATCGCATTAATACAACAATATCCTTATAATTAATACTCTTTCCTTTAAGTTTAAAGTTCTTTTTTAATTCAATTATTTTTTGAGCAACCATATGAGCTTCATACTGTTCTTTGTCTAAAGGGGAACTTGGGTTATAAATATCAATTAAAACTTCAGTATTCAAATGTATATCTTGAAAAATACGTTCTCTAGCTTCTTGTTTATGATTATTCTCTTTACCAACATAATCATAATTAAGTCTTGCACTATCATCTAAATAATACTCTAGTCCACCAATTTCTTTATCCATAATTTGATTAAAAATATAGTTAATAGAATCAAGTACAACCTTAGAAGAACGATAGTTATAGATAAGATCAATTCTTCTTGTATGCGTTTTTTGACAATCATTATCATTTAATGAAAAATGATTATATTTATATGAAAATATTTGTGGATCAGCTTGTCTAAAACGATAAATAGATTGCTTCATATCTCCTACCATAAAAAGAGGAATATGTGGTTGAGTATAATGGGCTATTTTTAATAATAAAGATTCTTGAATTTGATTTGTATCTTGATACTCATCTACCATAATTTCCTTAAGTGATGAATGTAGTCTTTGAACAATACCATATTGTGGTTCTAATAATTGATGAGCATATTTTTCTAAATCAGCAAAATCTAATTGATTTAATTCTTGTTTTCTTTTTTGATAAGCTATTTGAAATTGTGAAAGAAGATTTCCTTTTGATAACATAATATCAATAGCTTGATAACTTATTTTCATCTTTTCAATAAAGTCATTAATATCTTCACTTATATATGAAGTTATTGCTTTATTGTAGGAAGATAAAATATCAGATTTCATCTTAGTAAATACTTTTTTAATTTCAGGATCAGTTTCTTTCCAATTCATATTATATGATTTAGGTAAAGGTGTCTTAAGAATATGTATAAAAGTATCATATGTCAACGTTTGTTGAAATTGTTTTATTCGTTCTTCTAAATAATCATAATAAGCTTCAAAAGGAATCATCAATGATTGGTTTCTTTTATTTTGCTCTTCAGGTCTTTCATAAAAATCATTTAATTGCTGTTTTTCACAATAATATTTTAATTCAATAAGTTTATTCATTGCTAAAATAGCTTCATTATAAAAGATATTCTTTAAATAATGAAACAAAGGCCAATCTTCTAAAGAATTAGATAAAGTATCATAATTATTTTTTTGAACATCTCCAATAAAATTATAAAAATTTTCAATAGAATGAGAAAGATTATCAATAGATAAAAGGATATTTTCTAATGCTTCAAATGAATATCCTGGAAAATATAAAGAGAAAAAAGCATTGTATTCTGGATTATTGACCCATTGTTCTAAACATTCTTTAAGAACTTCTGATTTTATCATTTGAGGATCACTATTAATTGTAAATCCAGGCATGATATGAATGAAATAACCATATTTCATTAAAAGTAAATTACAGAAACCATGAAAATTTGTAATATAAGCATTAGGTAAAAAAAGAATTTGTTTTTCTAAATGTGCTTTTAAATCTTTATCAATTGGTGAAGACACAATTTCATTTAATTCTTCTGATAAACGTTGTTTCATTTCATTCCCTGCTGCTTCAGTAAATGTTAAAACAAGAAAATCAAAAATTTCATAACCTTCTTTTAATAATTCAATAATTCTACTTACTAAAATTTTTGTCTTTCCACTACCAGCAGGAGCACTGACAAGAATGGAAGAATTTCTTTGTTGAATGGCTTTCAATTGTCCTTCATTAAATGGCATTGTCAGTTCCTCCTAATCTTTCTTCTAAATCATAAAATTCAACAAGATGATAATCATTATAGAAAACATCAAATTGACATACACTATGATAAGCACAATAATGACATGGATTCACAAGTGTGTGTGTTGTTGTTTGATCACTTCCTTTTGGAGATATAGAAATATCTCCATTCATCATTTGTTGATAAAGTTTATAGATATGATCTTCAATAATTTGTAGTAAACTTTTTAATTGCTGTTGTGTTAAGATACGCCCCTTATACATATCTTTTGATTTTACATATGAAACATTAATAATATGTGATTTTTTATCAAAAAGTGGATCTAAAGATTGAATAACTTGATGGTTTTCATCATCAATAATATAACCACCATAACGATATAAGTCTTGAATATCTTCATTTAAAATATCTTCATCTAGTGATTGTGAACTGGTTAAAATTCTTCGCTTTGTATTAAAATATAAAACAGCAGCAGGATCTTTATGATATTTTTTCGTCATCATTTTTAAATATAATAACATTTGAATATTAAATCCCTGCATAGCCAAATTCAAATCTATATCTTTAGAACTCGATTTATAATCAATAATTGACATATAATTTTGACATATATCAACACGATCAACAAATCCTTTAAAATGAATGTCCTTTATATTATCTTCTATCATTTCCTCACAAGAATAAATATCAAATAATGATATATCTAATATTTGATTTAAAATATTTAATGTAATAATAAGATCCTTTTTTAATTGTTCTATAAAATATTGATTGAGTGGAGAAGCTTTCATTTTATTTGTAAGGTTTTCATCTTCTAAAATATAATGATCAACAAGTTGATTTATATCTTTATTATGAAATAAATGAATTGATAAAACATAGTGAATAAGACTTCCTAATTCATTTGGCATTAATTTATCTTCTTTTAAAGGATAAATTCCTAAACCATATTGAATAAAGTAAAGAAATGGACACTTATTATATGTTTCAATTTGACTTACTGACATAGTTGAATGATATAGTTTTTTTACAGTTTCTTGTTTTAATTGTATAGGCTGATTTTTATTATTTAAATAATCATGAATATGACAATTAATTATATTTTTAGATTCTTTTTCTCCACCCATTAAATAATATTCTTCTATTGATAAATAGCGATGAATAGGTAATTGTTTAAATTTAAACATACATCTTAACTGTTTATATAACGAAGATGGTAAAAGGGTATTTCCTGATAATGACGAAGCACTATAAGAAATCGTCATAGATAAATAAGGGTGTTGTAAAACTTTTAAAATATCATTATAATGGACACCCAATTGTTCCTGTGTTGTAAAAGGTGTATGAATACGATGTTGTCTTAGAAATTCAATATCCTCATTAAGAAGTAATGATGTATCTTTTATAAATTGTGGAAGAACTGTTTCATTCATTCCTAAAATAAAAATATGTTTAGGCTGAGCAAGTTTAAAATCTTTTATAGAATAAATATAAATATGATCTTGATTATTATAAAGTGTTTGATGATCTTTTTTATATGTAGATTTAAAGAATTCTTTAAACTCTTTAGCAGTCATAACATCATCATAAGTATATAATGATTTTAAATAGGTTTGATATTCATGTTCAATATCTTCATTATTCAAAAGATGGGCAAATTCACTTACAGACATTTCTTTAAAAGTATCTAATTTTTTTAAAATTTTTTGATAACTTAAATCATATTGACATGATGAAATCATAGGTAATTGATGAGGTATATGTAATTTATCAAGGTTTTGTATAAGAAGATTGACATAAGAATGGTCAGGATAAACAATAGCAAAATCTTGATAACGTAAATTTTCATCAACTATTTTTTGATAGATTGTATAAATAACACGTTCAACTTCTTTATGAGGAGTAGGAGATGTAAAAGTATAAAGTTCCTTTTCATCAAAACAAGATTGAGTGGTTTGTAAAAATAAATAATCTAATAAAAAGTTTGTTTTTTTAAATTCAATCGCATTATTACATAGTGAATGATATGGCATATTGAAAAGACGATTATCATGATGATATGTATATAAAAGAGTAATATCATGATAATGTGATAAACGTTGAATAATATCTTGACAAAGTTGTTGATAGAGATGATCTGCTTCTATATAAATATGTTTTCTTTTTGAATCAAATGAACAATTCTTAAAAATACTTTCAATTGTTAAATGGGTATATTGATCTAACCTTTCACTAAGATATTGTTGGAGATTCACAAAGTCTATAAGTTTAGGTTGTAGAGATAAATCAATATTTTGAAATTCTGTTAAAGATAAATTCATATCTCTAAGAAGACATATAAGTTTATCAATTAATGGATAGGGTTGTTCAGTTTCAAAACAACGAAATGAATATGTTTTTAAAATATGTTGTAAATGATAAACAAGTTCAGTATTTTCAATAACATGATGAGCTGTTAAACATTCTTCAATTTGTAATGTTTTTAGAAAATCATACCATGACAAAACTTCAATATTAACAAGATATGATGTATATTTAAAAAATATTTTTTCTACAATTAAAGGATTTTCAGCAATAAAAAAATAAGATTCAAAAGGATTTTCTTGAGCATTTTTTATACATTCTTGAATCATTGTTTCTAATTTTTCTGTATAGTTTAAACCACTGATAACTCTCATCGTATTCACCTCTTTTTTCATTATACAATAAAACCTTAAAACAAGGAATAAATATAATTGTTTGTTTAATATTCATACAAATAAGTATAAACTCTATTTTTAATATTGAGTCATAAGATAGTTGGAAAAGGATTGTTATATTTATTATTGGTTATACTTATATAAGCATAGTAGTTGATTTTCTTTAATGGGAGGACTATAATTTCCTCAGAAAAAGAAGAAAAGGAGAAAGTCAAGATGGAAGTTTCAAAAGATATTTACTATATAGGTGTTAATGATCATAATATTGATTTATTTGAAGGACAATATGATGTTCCTCATGGTATGGCATATAATTCATATGTCATTTTAGATGAAAAAATTGCTGTATTAGATACAGTAGATGCTCATTTTACAGATGAATGGTTAAATAATTTAGAAGTTGTATTGAATGGGAGAAAACCAGATTATTTAATTATTCAACATATGGAACCAGATCATTCTGCTAATATTCAAAACTTTATGAAAGTATATCCAGAAACAGTTATAGTAGGTAATACAAAAACATTTGTGATGTTGGAGCAGTTCTTTGATATAGATATATCTATTAAAAAACAAGTTGTAAAAAATAATGAAACATTATGTTTAGGAACACATACTCTTACATTTGTATTTGCGCCTATGGTACATTGGCCAGAAGTCATGATGACATATGATAATATAGATAAGGTTATTTTCTCTGCTGATGCATTTGGAAAATTTGGAGCTAATGATATTGAAGAAGAATGGGCTTGTGAAGCACGTCGTTATTACTTTGGAATTGTAGGTAAATATGGAACTCAAGTACAAGCTGTTCTAAAAAAACTTGCTGACTTAGATATCCAAATCATTTGTCCACTTCATGGTCCAGTTTTAAAAGACAACTTAGATGAATATATTCATCTCTATGATCTTTGGTCTTCATATCAAGTAGAAAGTCAAGGTGTTGTTATTGCATACACATCTGTTTATGGAAATACAAAAAAAGCAGTTCAATTATTAGTAGAACAATTAAAGGCTAATGGTTGTCCAAAGGTATCAGTTCATGATTTAGCAAGAGATGATATGGCAGAAGCGGTTGAAGATGCTTTTCGTTATAATCAGTTAGTTTTAGCAACAACAACATATAATAATGATATTTTTCCTTTTATGAAAGAATTCATTGATCACTTAAAAGAGAAAAATTATCAAAATCGTCAAATTGCTTTTATTGAAAATGGCTCATGGGCTCCAATGGCTGCAAAAGTTATGAATAATATGTTGTCAGATTGTAAAAATATAACATTTGCTGAAACATTAGTAACTATTCAATCAGCAATGAAAGCAAGTACAGAAGAAAAGGTTTGTCAATTAGCGAAAGAACTTTGTAAAGATTATCAATAAAAATGAAAAGAAATGAAGTATATTAAACTCCATTTCTTCCTAAATTAAAATTCAAAGTGCACCATAAGGTGTGCTTTTTTAGTGTATAA